>CAYRSG010000001.1:0-120734 GCA_964426905.1 uncultured Clostridium sp.
CCGAAAAGACGCATTTCCTCCTTTAAAAGTCCGCAGGCGTTTTCTATCCTGTCGGACTTTAAGGAATTCGAGCATACAAGCTCGGCAAAGTTTTCGTTTGAATGAGCGGGTGAAAATTTTAACGGCTTCATTTCGCAAAGCTCGGTTTCTATGCCGTGTTTCGCTATCTGCCATGCCGCCTCGCATCCGGCAAGTCCCGCGCCTATAACCTTAACCCTCACTCTTGCTCTCCTTCAGACTTCTTTCATATTTACAGTCCTCGCCGCCGCAGTAAATCTTTCCGCGTCTTCCCTGCTTTTTAAACAGGATTCCGCCGCAAACCGGACACTTTTCGCCTTTTACAGGCATATCCCACGCCATAAAGCCGCACTTCGGCGAATGCTCGCAGCCGTAATACACCTTGCCTTTTCTCGACCTCTTAACAAGTATCTCGCCGCCGCACTTCGGGCATTCAACTCCCGTTCCCTCGCGGATTGCCTTTGTGTTTTTACATTCCGGATATCCGGGGCATGCGAGAAATTTGCCGAATTTGCTGAGCTTATAAACCATTTTCCTGCCGCATTTTTCACAGACCACGTCGGATTCCTCGTCCTTAATCTTGATTTTCTCTATGTTCTTCTGCGCTTTCTCAAGACTGTCTTTAAAAGAAGGATAAAAATCGTTCAGGATTTTTTTCCACTTCATATTGCCGTCCTCGACGCTGTCAAGCTCTTCCTCCATACCGGCTGTAAAATCAACGTCAACTATATTCGCAAAATTATTTTTCATTATCTCGGATGTGACAAATCCAAGCTCGGTAGGAACAAGCTGTTTTTTGCTTCTAACGACATATCCTCTTGAAACTATTGTGGAAATAGTAGGCGCGTAGGTGGACGGTCTGCCTATTCCGTTTTCCTCGAGCTCCTTTATAAGAGTGGCGTCGGTATATCTCGCGGGCGGCTGAGTAAAATGCTGTTTTTCCTCTGTGTTCTTATGGATAACCGTCTGTTTTTCCTTGAGATTGGGGAGCATTTTTTCTTTCTTTTCCTCGCTATCGGTAGACTCGACATAAACGGTCATATAACCCTTGAAGTTAATATTCGAGCCGCTCGCCTTAAATGTATGACCCTTTGCGTCAACCGTTACCTGCATCGTGTCATAAACCGCGCTTGCCATCTGACTTGCCGCAAAACGTTCCCATATCAGCTTGTAAAGTCTGTATTGGTCGTTTGTCAGCTTGTCTTTTATCTCTATCGGCTTTATATTTATAGAAGTCGGACGTATTGCCTCGTGCGCGTCCTGAGCGCTCTTTTTTGTTTTATACTGCTTAGGATTTACGTACTCGCTGCCGTAGGTCCCGGTAAGATAATCAACCGCTTCCTTCTGAGCGTCGTCGGCTATTCGCAGAGAATCCGTTCTCATGTATGTTATAAGACCTATCGAACCGATTTTTCCGCCGATATTTACGCCTTCATAAAGCGTCTGAGCAATCTGCATTGTTTTTGCAGCCTGAAAGCCGTATTTTCTCGACGCGTCCTGCTGAAGCGTACTTGTGGTAAAAGGAGGCTGCGGATTACGCTTTAGCTGTCCGCGCTTTACCTTATCAATCACAAACTCCGCATTCTTTATATCATCAGAAATGTTTTTCGCATCCTGCGCGTTCTCAAGCTTATTTTCTCTGCCGTTTTCACCGTAATATTTCGCCGTAAAATCCTTTTTACTCTTAGGCTCGGTAAGCGTCGCGTCGATAGTCCAGTATTCACTGGGAGTGAAATTTTCTATTTCCTCCTCGCGGTCGCATATCAGCTTTGTCGCGACAGACTGAACGCGTCCGGCGCTCAGTCCTCTCTTTACCTTTTCCCAAAGAATCGGACTTATGGTGTAGCCGACTATTCTGTCAAGCACGCGTCTCGCCTGTTGAGCGTCCACAAGGTCCATGTCAATCTTGCGCGGATGTTTTATCGCGTTTTTAACGGCTGTTTTTGTAATCTCATTGAACGTAACACGACATTCGGAGGACGGGTCAATATTAAGCGCCTTCGCCAAATGCCAGCTTATCGCTTCACCTTCGCGGTCAGGGTCGGTCGCGAGATACACGACGTCCGCCTTTTTCGCTTCCTTTTTCAGCTGAGCGAGAAGCTGTCCCTTTCCTCTTATCGTTATATACTTAGGCGTAAAATCATTTTCAATTTCAACGCCCATCTGACTTTTCGGCAAATCTATTATGTGTCCCATAGACGCCATAACAGTGTAATCCTTACCGAGATATTTTTTTATTGTTCCCGCCTTTGCCGGCGATTCGACAATCAGCAATTTTTTCGACGCCATAATTTCCTCCAGACCTATATTTTAAGCCGATAAACGCTTCCGGGAAGTCTTTTTACGATTCCCTTTACTTCAAGCATTATCAGTTTTGTGTTTACATCGCTTACAGGGATACCCAGTTCCCTTGATATTTCGTCAATCTGCATATCCTCTCTCTCCAAAAGAGCGGCTATCGTTTTTTCACTCTCGCTGAGATTATTGTATTTCGCGTTTTCAGTAACGGCGCTTGGTTTTTCTTTTTTTATAACGTCCTTTTTTTTCACCGGCGCCGTCTTCACGGCGTACGGATATTCGCACAGTATATCTTCCGCGCTGTTTACGAGCTTCGCTCCCTGCTGTATAAGCATATTTGTTCCGAGATACACTGTTTCGTTAATGCTTCTCGGCACCGCGAACACATCGCGGTTATTTTCAAGAGCGTATCCCGCCGTTATAAGCGCGCCGCTGTGTTTTGGCGCTTCCGTTACAAGCAGTCCTCTCGACAGTCCCGCTATTATACGGTTTCTCGCCGGAAAATTGTACCTGTATCCCGGAGTGCCGGGCGGATACTCGCTTATGATACAGCCCTTTTCCGTCATCTCCCTGACAAGCTCCGCGTTTTCAGCCGGATATACTATATCAAGTCCGTTACCGGCGACTCCAACAGCCGTACCGCCGGCGTCAATAGTCGCCCACGCTCCCGCCGTGTCTATTCCCGACGCCATTCCGCCTACCGTGATAACTCCCGAAGCGGCAAGCGCGGAGCATATGCTGTTTGTGGCTTCGGTTCCGTATTTACTGCAGCGCCGCGTTCCGACGACTCCTATTGTGAGAACCGAATCGAAATCGGGAAGCCTTCCCTGTACGTATAACACATAAGGCGGAGACGGCGTTTGCTTTAATATATCGGGATAGAGAAAGTCGTCGTACACTATTATTCTCGAACCGATTTTTAAAGTGTCGGATATGATTTTTTCCGCGCGTGACAAATCCTTATTCCGAAGAGCGCTCTTATCGCGTTCGGAAAGAAAAACAAGTCTGTCAAAGGATTTTGCGGAATATATACTGCAGATATCGCCGAAAACCTCTAACAGCTTCCGCGTTTTGACGGCGGAGATTCCCTGCTTTGACGTAAGCCAAAGCCAGTATATCTTATCCTCCAATTTATTCACCACCCGAAATACCTATGTTACATTACTACAAATTTTTAAAATTGTCAAGACCTTTGTCTAACAAGCTCGTACATCAAAATTGCCGCCGCAACCGCGGCGTTAAGCGATTCCGCCTTTCCTAAAATAGGAATTTTTACATGAGAGCATATTTTTAAAATTTCTTCCCGAATCCCGTTCGCCTCGTTTCCGACAGCTATTATGCACGGCTTTGTCATGTCCGCCTCGCGGTAATCCGCGCTATCTTCCGAAAGCGCGCCTCCTATCAGTGAAAATCCCATATCGCGGTACGCTTTTAACATATCGACTGTGACATTTTCAACCGTCCTAATATTGAAGAAAGATCCCATGCTCGCGCGAACCGTTTTGGGACTGTACAAATCGGCGCAGCCCTCAGACAGAAGCGCCGCGTCGAATCCCGCCGCGTCGGCTGTGCGTATAATCGTGCCGAGATTGCCCGGGTCGCTCACATTGTCGCAGTATATATATTTTTGTGACAAATCAGCGATAAATTCTTTATCTGTTTCAACTTTCAGAACGGCAAGTATTCCCTGCGGCGTTTTTGTGTCGCACATTTTCGCAAACAACTCGTCCGATACCTTATAAATAGGAATATTATCGGGATACGCAAAGCTCCCGTTTTTATAAAAGCCGTCTGAAACATACAACGCTGTAACCGTTCTGTTCGATTTAAGCGCGTCGTTGACCGATTTAATTCCTTCTATTGTATATTCGCCGTATTTCTTACGCGTTTTTTTCTGCGCGAGAGCTTTTACATATTTATATTTACCGTTTGATGACGCCGTTATTTCCATCGTTTTTATCTCCCTGCTTTTCTCTGATTTAAAAGCGGCGTAATTCTCCGCCGTTTCTTTATTCCTGAGAGTATAATTTAAATGTTTATATTCGTAATTACAGTCCCTATATCCTCTAAAACGCCGTCTTTTAGGCATAAAATTTCTACTCCGTGTTTTTTGCAGAAGGCTTTGATTTTATCCGCGTCGGGATGCGTATTTATATCGCCGTTCACGGCAACGGTATCTTCGCTCGCAAGTCCCGAGGCTCCGCCTATAAAGCCGTAATCCATACCTCTGAGTCTTATATTTCCCGCGCTTATTCTCAGCGCGTCTATTCCGCTTTGTTCTGCGGCAAGAGCGATTCCGCCGTCCGACGTTATAACGGAGTTTCTTCCGGCGGCGCATACGCTGCATTTGGCGTAGCCCTGTCTGACGTTTATGATTTTCTTTCCGGCGCGTATGTATTCCGACAATATCGTATTATCGGTATACTTCCGCGCGCATATTACAGAGCCGCCTAATACGGCGGCGTTGTATGCTATATCGTCAGGATATTCCGGTCCGAGTTTTGAGCGCCCTTTTATAAGCTCAAAGCCGCGCGGAAAACGTTTTTTATAATGTTCAAATGTTTCGGGCGCGCATACGAAACGGTTAGCGCCGAGAAAGTGAATTTGAATATCCGCGTGCGACGAAACAGCGTCGTATAAAAAATCAAGTTTCATTGTCGGTATCACCGTAAAACCGATATTTTCCATAGAGTATACCGTTCTGACGTCCGCGCGGCAGTCAATAATCGCGATTTTCATCATAACATAAATCCTTAAATATCAAGAAAATCAACGGCTGTCTGCGCCATAACGGCCGCGCCTATCGGCAGAGCGTTTTCGTCCGCTTTAAATTTCGGACTATGTATAGGATACACCGCTCCGATATCACTGTTTCCTACTCCAAGCTTGAAATACGCGCCCGGTACTCTCTCGCAGAAATACGAAAAATCATCGCCTGCCATAGACGGCTTGTCCAAAGTAATAATCTTTTTTACGCAGCCGAGCTTTTCCGCGCTTTTTCTCACAATTTCGTTCATACGTCTGTCATTTACGACAGGCGGAAACAGCTTATTAAATGTAAAATCAATCGTTGTTCCCATTTTTTCGGCAGTTTTACGCGCCGTATCCTCAAGCAGCTTTATTAAATCCTCACGCGTTTTATTGTCAAGCGAGCGAGCGGTGCCCATGATTTCCGCTGACGACGGAATTGCATTGTTGCATGCGCCGCCGTTAAAATAACAGACCGTCATAACGCACGGAGCGTTTTTTAAAACGGTATTGTTAAGGTTATCGAGAGCCTTTACGATTTCAGCTCCTATCGTGACGGGATTCACGCACTTTTCAGGCGCGGACGCGTGTCCTCCAATCCCGTGAACAACAATCTTAAAATCGTCGGGCGACGCCATTACCGAGCCGTTCTTTATCTGAATATTGCCCGTTTCCTCCAGAGGTTCAACATGAAACGCAAACGCTCCGTCAACGCGCGGATTTTCAAGAATACCCTCCTTAATCATCTCAAGCGCGCCGCCTATTCCCTCCTCCGCGGGCTGAAATACAAGCCTGACGCTTCCGCAAAAAGAATTTCTTATTTCATTCAATATCTTCGCCGCGCCCAAAAGGCATGTCGTATGAATATCGTGTCCGCACGCGTGCATATAACCTTCGCGTTCGGACTGTATCTCAAAATCGCTTTCATCCTTTATGGGAAGTCCGTCGATATCGGCGCGCAGAAGTACTGTTTTTCCGCCGCTTTTACCGTTTATATCGGCAACAGTACCGGTTTTGGCGCAGGTTCGGTACTCTATTCCGTATTCTTCAAGTTTTCCGCGTATAATCGCGGCTGTTTTTTCTTCTTCAAAATCAGTTTCGGGAGTTTTGTGAAGCTGACGGCGGACAAAAATAAGCTCTTCCTTCATATCAAAAGCCTTCTTTTCTATCATTTTATCATCTCCTCAAACTCATCCTCGCTTATAACGCTGATTCCGAGACTCTCAGCCTTGCCGAGCTTGCTTCCCGCCTCGGCTCCCGCAAGCACGTACGTCGTTTTCTTTGACACGCTTGAAGACGTCTTTCCGCCGTAGTTTTCTATTATTTTTCCGGCTTCGGAGCGCGTGTATTTTTCAAGCATTCCGGTAAGCACAAACGTCATTCCCTCAAAGCGTCTGTCAACGACGGACTGTTCGCTGTCGTCAACGCAGTCAATCCCGGCTTTTTCAAGCTTCTTAATAAATTCCACGTTCTGCGGCTCGTCAAAAAACTCAACGATTGACTTAGCCATTTTTCCGCCGATATCGGGTATCTCGGTAAGCTCGTCCTCTTTTGCCGCTCTGAGCGCGTCGAGAGTTTTATAGCGCGCCGACAATATCTTTGCCGCTTTTTCACCGATATGACGTATTCCAAACGCGTTTATCAGGCGGTAAAGCGGATTTGTTTTTGATTTTTCGAGCGCGTTTATAAGGTTCTGCGCCGATTTTTCCCCCATCTTGTCCATGCCGGCAATATCGGACGGGTTTACATAATACAAATCGGCGGCGGTTTCAATAAGATTTCTTTCAAGCATCCGCTCAATTATCGACGGTCCGAGACCGTCGATATCCATCGCGCCGCGCGACACAAAATGAATTATATTCCTCAGTCTCTGCGCCGGACAATTTACGCCCGTGCAGCGGTACGCCGTTTCGCCTTCCTCGCGGACTATAAGCGCGCCGCATTCAAGACAATGCGACGGCATTTCAAACTCAATTTCATCTCCGGTTCTGTCTTCTTTTATAACCTCGACAACCGCCGGGATAATATCTCCCGCCTTTTCTATAACGACTCTGTCGCCTATGCGTATATCCTTCTCTCGGATATAGTCAAGATTGTGCAGCGTCGCGCGCGACACGTTTGAACCCGCTATATGAACAGTGTCAAGTATCGCCAGCGGCGTTACAACGCCTGTTCTGCCGACCTGCACCTTTATATCGCGGATAAGCGTAGTCTGCCTTTCGGCGGGATATTTATAGGCTATAGACCATCTCGGAAATTTCGCCGTGTCACCCAGAAGCTCTCTCGATTTGAGGTCGTTGACCTTTATAACCGCGCCGTCTATGTCAAAATAAAGACTCCCTCTTTCCTCGCCTATTTCCAGTACTCGTTCATACGCCTCGTCAATTGTTTTATACGCCTTTTTATCAGGAATAGTCTTGAATCCCTGCTCATGAAGAAACTCAAGCCCCTCAGTATGAGCGCGTATATCCGCGCCCTGTATCTGCTGGATGTTAAACACGAATATATCAAGATTTCGTTTCGACGCGATTTTAGGGTCAAGCTGACGAAGCGAGCCGGCGGCGGCGTTTCTCGGATTGGCAAAAAGCGGCTGCGAAGTCGCTTCAAGCATATCGTTTATTTTTTGAAAATTATCTCTTGAAAGAAAAACCTCGCCTCTTACTTCAAGAAACGGAATTTCATCCTTTAATTTTAACGGTATTGAGCGGATTGTCCTGAGATTTTCCGTTACATCCTCGCCCGTTACGCCGTCGCCGCGCGTCGAACCGCGCGTAAATACGCCGTCCGTATATTCAAGGGAAACGGAAAGTCCGTCGATTTTCTGCTCGACAACATACTCGGCGTCGGGAACAACGCTCTTTACACGCTTATCAAAATCGAAAATTTCCTCTTTTGAAAAAGCTTTTTGCTGACTGAGCATCGGCACGTTATGCCTCACCTCTTTAAAGCCTTTGACCGCCTCTCCGCCCACTCGTAAAGTAGGCGAATCCGCCTTTTTATACCGCGGATACTCCCTCTCAAGCTTTTCAAGCTCGGAAAGCATGGCGTCAAACTCAAAATCAGAGATCTCAGGCGCGTCGTCAACGTAATATTTACGATTATGATAATTCAACTCTTTTGTTAATTCGTCAATGCGTTTTTCTATATCATTCATGAGTTTTTACTCCTTATTTAAGGTAATCCGTTCCATGCCGGATTGATTTTTGGCATACGTTTGACGCGCTCGAATTCATCAGCCGATCACTTAATTATAATACCATTATTTATTAATTATGTCAATAATCTATATTTCGTTAACGGATATTGTCGGAAGACGGCGAAAAATCCGCGGGATTTTAAATAAGGTCGGATAATTCGTGTAAAAAAACGCGTATACAAAAAACAAACCGCCAATTGGGCGATTTGTTTTTTTGGCGCACCTGA
This sequence comes from uncultured Clostridium sp., assembly GCA_964426905.1. Taxonomy (GTDB): domain Bacteria; phylum Bacillota; class Clostridia; order UBA1381; family UBA1381; genus Hominilimicola. The sequence goes on from CAYRSG010000001.1 coordinate 8,488, forward strand.
CAGGATTCGAACCTGCGGCGCCAAGAATCGGAATCTTGTGCTCTATCCGGCTGAGCTACAGGTGCATAACAGTATTTTACCATATACGCGCTGTAATGTCAATCAAAAAATCATTTTTATCGAGCTTCCCAAGGGACTTCGTTTTACAATAATTTTTTTATCAATTTTGTCTTTAAGTTCGCTTATGTGAGATATTATGCCCACCATTCTGTCGTTCTCAGAAAGGGAATTCAACGCTTCGACAGCCTGTTCAAGCGATTCGCTGTCAAGTACTCCAAACCCTTCGTCCACAAACATTGAGTCAAGTTTCACTCCGCCGGAACTGCGCTGTATAACTTCAGAAAGTCCGAGCGCCATACACAGCGACGCTTTAAACGATTCTCCTCCCGAAAGAGATTTCACATCACGGCTTTTTCCCGTATAATTATCAAAAACATCAATTTCAAGACCGCCGCGTGATTTAAGATTATCGCTCATATCGCGCTTTACAAGCTCGAATCTTCCGTTTGTCATATAAGTAAACCGCTTATTCGCCTCATTTAAAATAGACTTAAAATAAGCCGATTGGATATACTGTTCAAACGCTATCTTTCTCCTTTGCGGAAGCTCTCCGCATGCTGTCTGCGAAATATTAAGAAGCATTGAATATTCTCTTTCATCCTTTTTCATTTGCTTAAAAAGCTCCGAAACAGTCTTTTTTACCTTTTTATTTATACTTATTTCCGTATGCAGGTTTCTTGCGGTCTCCGCGATACTTTCCAGAGATAAGTTCAATTCTTTTCTCTCTTGCTCAAGTTTGGTTAAATCGACGATTTCTTTGGAAGCCGCCGCTCCTTCAAGAGCTTTTATTTTCCCTTTTATTCCCTCAAGAGATGAAAAGAAGCTGTCTGTTTCGTCCTTCATTTCAGCAATCTCATCCGCGCTTGGGATAGTCTTAAGATCATTCTCCGAATATCCGAATTTTTTCAGTAATCTCTCAACCTCAAGTCTGTCGCGCTCCGCTTCTTCCGACGCTTTAACGGCAATAGGCTCGTTTTTTTCAATAACCTTTTTTGCGCCGGCGACGTTGCTTACACAGTTATTATACGTCTCCTCGGCTTCCGCAAGGCTTCTCGCAAGATCGTCCCGCTCTCTTTTGAACGCGGAAATTTTTTCGCGCGCGTCTTCCTCGCTATCGCAGCTTATAAGAGCTTTGAGAGTATTAATTCTTTCCTCAATTCCTTTGAGAGTTATGCTCAGATCTGTAATCGTTTCGCTTACCTCTTTAATACAGGCTTCGGTTTCGTTTAGTTTTTCGCGGCAGACGCTTATTTTTTTCTCATATTCCTTTTTTTGCAAAACAGCATTTTTTGCTTCTTCCGCTATTTTCCTGTTTTCAGCAAGCGCGGACGCGTTCTTTTTCTCCGCGTCTCTTACCGAAGCGGTTATATCCTCCGATACGTCCGCGCCTATATCATTTAAAACAGCTTCAATAAGACCCGACGCTTTTTCGTACTCGTTTTTCTTCGACGCGGCGTTATCCGCGAGAAGTCTGCATTCATTGCCGAGCGATTCGGTTTCCCTTTTCAGCGTATCAAGCTCCCGCTCGGTAGGAGCAGACCCGCTCGTTTTCGCCGGCTTCGGATGTTCATGGGAACCGCAGACGGGACAAGGTTCGCCGTCACGAAGATTTTTTGCCATTATTCCGGCTTGTTCGCGGAGAAACCGACTGTATTGCTCATTGTATATAGCGGTTTTTTCTTTAAATTTATTCTCACGCTCAAGGTATTTTTCAGTAATCGCGGCGTAAGCATTTTTTGCGTTTTCAAATACTTCGCAGTCAAGAAGCGCTTTTAATAATCTGCCGCGCGTTTTTTTTGCTTCCTCAAGCATATTGCCGGCTTTTTCACAGTCCGCCTCCGCCATTTTTACATCAGACAGCTTTACATCCAAATCGGAGATGGTTTCTATAATACTCTTTCGTTCATTGCTCAAGCTTTCGGCGTATTCCCTGTATGCGGAAATTTTCTTGTCCGTTTCTTCTCTATCCGCTTCAAGCGCGTTTATTTCACTGTAATATGTCAGCTCGTTTCCGATAGCGGCTATATTTTCCGCAATCCGATTTCTTTCTTCCTGTCTGCCCTTTTCTTTCTCCAGCGCGTCCTTCAGAAGGCTAAGCCTTTTTTCATTTTCCGTTAGAATATTCCTTTGCTCGTCTATGACCGAGTTTAGCTCCGCCGCGCTTTTTTCGCGGTCGCCAAGCCGCTTATACAGCGGCGCTATCTGCTGCGCGATATTATTGTACATTTCGATTATTTTTTTCTTATTCCGAATATCCGTATCCCTGCTTTTCATGTCTTCGAGGCGGCGTTTTTCTGCGGCTAACGTCTGAAGCAAGGCGTTGTTTTTTTCAGCCGCGCTTATTGACAGCGAAAGCGTATCTATTTTTTTCTTTACGCCGGTCTCGTCTTTCATGAGCCGACTGTTTTCCATCTCGGACTTTTTTATAATTTCATCGGCTTTTTCAAGAAATTCATCTGCCCTTGACCAATCAAAAGGAAGCGCGTCGCCGCATATTATATTTTTCATTTCACGGTCTATATTCTCTTTTTCGTTTTCATACGTTCTGCGCTTTTCAGCGCACGCCGCTTTAAGTCTGTCCTGAAAACGGCGATAAAAATCAGTGTTGAAAATTTTACGGAATATGCGTCCGCGTTCTTCCGTGCCGGCAAGGAGAAGCTTAAGAAAATCCCCTTGCGCTATCATTGCGATCTGCGTGAACTGTCCGTAGTCTATACCGAGAAGCTCTTCCACTGCGGCGTTAACTTCCTTTACGCCCGCTCTTACGCTTCCGTCGGGATACGTAAGCTCCGCCTTCGCGCTTTCCTCGGTTTTTAATCCGTCCCTTTTATACCGCGGATTTCTGTATATTTTATATATTTTGTCTCTGTATTCAAACTCCAGCTCGACAAAGGTTTTTATATTTTTTTTCGCGAAATCGCTTCTGAACATGCTGTTTTCGCGTCTGCGCGTTGAGGCTTCGCCGTAAAGAGCAAATGTAATCGCGTCGAATATTGTGGTTTTTCCCGCGCCTGTATCGCCCGTAATTATGTATAAGCCGTTCAGGTACTTTTCAAAATCGACCGTAACCTCTCCGGCATAAGGTCCGAACGCGCTCATAGTAACCTTTAAAGGCTTCATTCGTTTTCATCCTCCCTCATATACGTCGCCGCTATTTCTTTTTGCTCGTCGTCAAGCGGTCTGCCGTTTTGTTTCTCATAAAATTCCTCAAACAATTCCTCCGGTGATTTGGACGTGACGTCCTCAGCCTCGTAAAATCCGGTCTCATCGGTTTTCCGGCAGGCAAACTCAAGCTGCATTACATTCGGGTAAACGCTGCGCGCTTTATCCATAGCGTCTATAATGCGGTCTTCATCCGTAAGCGTTATATGAAGGTAGTCGTTTCTGTCGGCAGCCGCCGCGGTTTCTTCCGAAAGTATGTTTTCTATATTTCCTTTTATCGCGCGCATATCATGAAGAGGAACAAGCGGTATTGTTTTTACGGAAAAATCATCGCTGTCTACAACCGTTAATGTTTTGCCGCACGAGGCTTCGGAAAACGAGTATTTCAGCGGCGAACCGCAGTAGCGGATATTTTCAAGAACATACTGAGGTCTGTGGATATGACCGAGCGCGGCATAATCAAACGCGCTGAAAACCGACGCGTCGATATTGTCGACGCCGCCTACGGAAACGCTTTCCGAATCGCTTCTTATTATTTCTTTGCCTGCGGCGGTTACAAACTGATGCGATATTATAACATTTTTTTCTCCGCGATGTATATCGCAGGCTTCAATAACGCTTTTCACAGCGTCTTCAAAGCTCTCTGCGTCGGGATAAAATCTTCTCGCTTCGGCGGGCTTTATAAACGGAAGCATATAAAAATTTACGCCGTCTATCGAAACGGAGCGCGTTGTTCCGTCGAACACGGAGTATATATATACGCCGCTGTTCTCCATTATTCCGCTTCCGAAGCCGAGACGCTCGGGTGAATCGTGATTGCCGCTTATAATTAAAACGGGAATATTTAAAAGCGCGAATTCAGTCAGAAACGCGTCGAATATTCCGACCGCCTCCACAGGCGGAACGGATCTGTCATAGACGTCTCCGGCAATCAGGACGGCGTTTATTTTTTCTTTTTTTGCGATATCAACTATTTGGTCAAGTATATAAATCTGATCGTTTATCATTGAAAACTCATTGATTTTCTTGCCTATATGCAAATCGGATAAATGTATAAATTTCATGCAAAGTTCCTCGTTTTTCGTCTTTACTCACATTTATTGTACTCTTATGCGCTCATAAAGTCAATATAAGTCACAAAATTATTAAATTATTGTTGACATAAAAAGAAAAATGATGTATACTGAATTTGAATTGTAGGTAAATAATAAAACTACGACATGCGGATTATATCTGCAAATACGAAAGGAGGATTTTTAAAATGACATTTGAACAGGCATTTTTAAAAATCAAAGAAAAGTTTGAAAACGCCGACGCAAGCGGCACAGATGATTTTGCCATTCAGGTAACGTTTACGGACGAAGATTGCGGCGGTACATTCTATGCTGAAGTAAAAGACGGAAAACTCGCTGTAGAACCATACGACTATTGGGACAATACTGCTTCGCTTGATATTTCCAAATCGGCGCTTCTCGCCATCCTCGGCGGAAGATCGACTCTTGACAAGGCCGTAGCCGACGGCGAGGCTTTTGTCCATGGCGACGCTTCAAAAATTGCCGACTGGAAAAAAACAATCAAAAAAGCTCCCGCCAAAAAGACGGTCGCTAAAAAGCCGGGAACTAAAAAGACCGCGAAGTCCGCTCCCGCAAAAACGGAAGCAAAAGCCGTTTCCGCTAAGAGCGCTAATTCTGAAGCGAAGACCGTTCCCGCTAAGAGCGTTAAGTCCGAAGTAAAGACCGCTTCCGCTAAGAGCGTTAAGCCTGAGGCAAAGACCGCTCCCGTTAAGCCGGCGGCGAAGAAGACAACGAAGAAATAATCAAACGCGGCAATTCATAACCTCTTGTTTTTCTTTATGAAAATTCATGCGGTTAAGCAAAAATATTGATTCATTGTTTATTTAAAAGGGACTGTAAAGCTTTACAGTCCCTTTTTTATATTTGCCGGCGCGGATTCGCTTATTTTAATCGTCTTCCCCGACGCATCGTTATTTTCGTTTGCGTATCCGGACGCTTATCATCAAATAAGGAAAATTACGTATGACAAAATTGAAGTCCACGGTTTTACCGAAACGTTCTTTGCCTTCATACGCGCTTTTTTAAATTTTGTTTGCGTTTACAGGCAAAAAAATTTCTAAGCTTTAACTTTATTTTAACCTACGGCGTTTACAATATAGTTAACCCAATCGGGAAATCTATGTTTTGCAAATAAAATATAAGAAGGCGGCGGCAATATGAAAATACTTATAATCGACGACGCGATTGAACTTAATAACACAATATCCGAAATTCTTTCAAATCATAATTACGAGGTCGAAAGCGCTTACGACGGGAAAAGCGGTTTAAGAATGGCTCTTGAAAAAGAGTACGACATAATCCTTCTCGATATTATGCTGCCTCAATTGAACGGATACGACGTATTGAAAAAGCTGAGAAACGCGGGTAGAGACGTCCCTGTTATTCTAATAACCGCGAGAGACGATATAGACGATAAAATAGACGGATTAGAGCTTGGCGCGGACGATTATCTTTCAAAGCCGTTTAATATAAACGAATTGATTGTGAGAATTAAAGCTGTCGCGAGGAGAAGCAAAAAGTCAACCGCGGACGACAGTCTTATATATTATGCCGACGTCGCGTTAAATACGGACGCCGGAGAAATTATAAAAGAACAATCGGCGATTTCTATAAATGAAACCGAATGTGAAATAATAAAATATCTTATAAATCACAGCGAGGTTATTGTTCCGGAAAAAAATCTTATAAAGAAAACGGGCTTGCGGCCCGAAGAAAAAGAAAAACTGAATTTGTATATAAATCATCTGCGGGATTTGCTCAATATACTTAAATCTAAAATAAAAATTATTTATATCAGAGACTGCGGATACAAATTGTGCTGATAGAGGAAAGGCGGTGATAACATGAAATTCAGGCACGAATACAAGCATCAAATCAATCTCGCGGACATTTTTGTTCTCAAAGCAAGGCTGTTGGCAGTAGCGAAACATGATTCAAACGCCGGCGAAGACGGCGCGTATTATATCAAAAGCCTATATTTTGATAATTACGCCGACAAAGCTCTTCGCGAAAAAATAGACGGCGTAAACAAAAGGGAAAAATTTCGTATCAGGTATTACGGGACGGACGTCTCTTTCATACGCCTTGAAAAGAAAAGTAAAATAAACGGTCTATGCAGTAAAGAAAGCGCCGAGATTACGGCGGAGGAGTGCGAAAAAATCATCGACGGAGATATAAATTTTCTTGCGGAAAGAGACAGCGGACTTTTAAACGAGCTGTACGCCAAAATGAAATATCAAATTCTTCGTCCCAAATGTATTGTGGCGTACAGGCGGGAATGCTTTGTATATCCTCCCGGGAACGTACGCGTTACAATCGATACGGATATTTGCGGAAGCAATAATGTAAAGGAATTTTTAAATCCCGATTTGGAGTTCGTACAGACTTATCGCAATTCCGTATTGGAGGTAAAATGGGACGAGTATCTGCCGCAAATAATACGGGACTGCGTGCAGGTAAAATCGAGAAGGTCGGCCGCTTTTTCAAAATACGCGGCGGTAAGGTTTTAATATTTTAATAATGAAAGGAAGTAAAAATTATGAGTTTTAGCGATGTTTTTAAATCAAGCTTTTTGGCGAATGTTAATTCATTCTCTACGGCGGATGTGCTTTTGGCGCTTGGATTGTCCTTTGTGTTGGGGTTGTTTATATTTATTATTTACAAAAAAACCTATCAGGGCGTTATGTATTCCGACTCGTTCGGCGTCTCGCTTATCGCGATGTCTATGATAACAAGTCTTGTAATTATCGCGGTTACATCTAACGTAGTATTATCGCTCGGTATGGTCGGCGCGCTTTCCATTGTCCGTTTCAGAACAGCGATTAAGGAGCCTATGGATATTGCGTTTTTATTCTGGGCGATAGCGGTCGGCATTGTGCTCGGAGCGGGGCTTTTATCTTTGGCAGTAATCGGTTCCGTTATAATCGGTATTATTATCGTTGTTTTCTCCACGCGAAAAATCGGAGATACTCCGTATATTCTTGTGGTAAACTGCAAAAACGGCGAAGCGGAAAAAGCGGCGGACGCGCTTATTAAAGAAGAAGCAAAGAAAAGCGTTTTAAAATCCAAATCCGTAAACAAGCTTGGCGTCGAGCTTACCTATGAAATCCGTATCAAAAATGACGATACAAGCTTTATAAACAGCGTTTCCTCCGGCGAGGGCGTAACCAATGCCGTTCTCGTCACCTATAACGGCGAATATATGTCGTAAGGAATACCGATGATAAGTTCAAGAAGAATCAATCTCATTGCAATACTTTTGGTTGCATTGGTTTTAATCGGTACAGTATATGCAATGTTTTTGCCAAACGAAAGCCTTACCGGTAATATTACGGGCGTAGTCGCTTACAGTGATATTCATCGGATCGGCATAACCGACGACGATTATTATACAACTTACGCGGACGGCTCAATCGGCAAAATTTTGTTAAACGGCGAATCCGCCGAGACGAAAAGCAATAATATTGAAATTTCGGACGGCGATGTGAAAATCCTGGCGGGCGGCGTTTATATTCTGTCGGGCGAGCTGTCCGACGGAAGCGTTATTGTAGATTCCGGCGACGGAGCGGAGGTACGAATCATTTTAAACGGCGCGAATATAACATCCTCCGACTTTTCGGCGATTTATGTAAAGCAGGCGGAAAAAACCGTAATATCGCTCGCGCCAAACACGGAAAATATTTTAACGGACGGTTCTTCCTACAACGAAGACAAATCAGAGGACGGGAAACCGTCGGCCTGTTTGTATTCCAAAGACGACCTTACGATAAACGGTACTGGAAAGCTTACGGTTAACGCAAACTTCAGCGACGGAATAAAAGCGAACGACGTTCTGAAAATAATCGAGGGAAACATCGAAGTAAACGCGGTCGACGAGGGAATTAACGCTAACGATTACATCGCCGCGATTGAAGCGAATGTCAATATCGCTTCAGGCGGAGACGCGGTAAGGTGCGAGCATGACGATAACGAAAAGGGATTTATCGTATGCGAAGCCGCGTCGTTTTCAATTACAAGCGAGGGCGACGGTATATACGCTTCATCTGCGTTGTATATGAACGACGTCTCCGCGCAGATAACATCGGGCGGCGGAAGTAAAAACGCTTCAAAAAGCAGAGGCGGTTTCGGCGGCGGTATGGGCGGCGGTCAGAACGAGGAAGCCGCCGATACATCGAGCGCAAAGGCGATAAAAGCCGGTACAAATATTGTTATAAACGGCGGAGACTTCAATCTCGACAGCAGCGACGATTCCATTCATTCGGACGGCGATTTAACCGTTGAAGGCGGCGCGTTCGCAATTTCAGCCGGAGACGACGCCGTTCATGCCGAAACAAATCTTATTGTCAATCCAAAAAATATGAATATAACAAAATGCCGCGAGGGTTTAGAGGGCGCGTGTATTACCATTAACGGCGGAGATATTGCTATTGTTTCCGATGACGACGGTATCAACGCCGTCGGCGACGGTTCAACCGGCGGTATGGGTATGATGAGAGGCGGTACGGACGAAGAGGAAAGAACCTCCGAAGACGACTTTTGGCTAATCGTAAACGGAGGTCATATATACATTGAAACATCCGGAGACGGACTCGACTCCAACGGCTCCGCCGTTATAAACGGCGGCTATCTTGAGATATACGGTCCCGAAAATAGCGGAAACGGATCTATTGACGTCGGCGACGGCGGATACGTCCTCATTGCGAACGGCGGCAGCCTTCTCGCCGCCGGAAGCTCCGGGATGGCGGAGTATCCCTCGGAAAATTCACCGCAGCAGTCGCTTGTATTCTCTCTAAGCGAGACATATCAACAGGGAAGCGCGATACAGGTAACAGATTCAAACGGAAATGAAATCATATCGGGAACGTCCTCCAAGAGGTTTAATTGGGTATGCATAAATACCGAAACGATTGCTGAAAATGAGACGTATACGCTTTTAATCGACGGTAATACCGTTTCGGAAGCGACCGCCGGCGAAAGTCTCGCCGCGGCGGGCGCCGCAGGCGGCATGGGAAATATGAACGGTATGGGAAGGAGAAAATGATAATGTTAAAAAGAATGACGGTAATATTGCTTTGTATTGTTCTCGCTTTTGGAATAAGCGCGTACGCCGCAAACACTGCCGATGAAAACGCCGCGGAACAATCGGCTGCGTCGGAAGAAGCGCCTATGCAAGGCGGCGGCAGACGAGGCGGCGGAGGCGGAGGCGACCGCGACGGCATGGAAATGCCGCCGGACGACGCAATGCGCGGCGAAACGCGCGATATGCCGGAAGGCGAAGGAGCTCCTCCCGAAAGCAATGAAAATAACCAACACGATACGCCGGACGGCGCTCCGGAAATAGATGCAAATCATTCTCAAGGAGGCGGTATGAACGCCTCTACGGGCGATCAAGGCGGTATGAATAACGGAGAAAGCCCTCAAAACACAGACGCCGCCGGTAAAGCCGCGGACGGTATAGTTACGTTCCTTAAAACATACTCTACTCCGATAACAGCCGTAATACTTTTGGTATTTGCGTTTGCGTTTGTCATATTCTACAAGAGAAAGCAATATTAATTTATGAAGAGCGGGCGCTTTGTCCGCTCTTTAAATAAATATTTTATTGATTTATACGAAATATATGATATAATTAACAATATAAACTTTTTGACAAACGGAGTGATACAATGCGGCTGCTTATAGCGGAGGACGAAAAAAATCTCAACAAAACAATATCGGAAAGGCTTACCCGCGGCGGCTATACCGTCGACAGCTGCTATGACGGCGAGGACGCCTTGTATTATATTGAAAACACGCAATACGACGGAATAATTCTTGATGTAATGATGCCTAAAATTAACGGCTTCGAGGTGTTGAGAATTATCAGAGAGAAAAATGTTCTCACACCCGTTTTGATGCTTACGGCAAAGGATGCGGATGAAGATATAATAACGGGACTTGACGCCGGCGCCAACGATTATCTCACAAAACCGTTTTCCTTTGCGGTGCTGTGCGCAAGAATAAGAGCGATGCTGAGAGTGAAGGAAAACGTCGCAAGCGCGGTTTTAGAGCTTGCGGATTTAAGCGTTGACACCACAAAGAGAATTGTGAAGCGCGGAGATACAAAAATCGAGCTGTCCTCAAAGGAATATTCTATTTTAGAATACATGATGAGAAATAAAGGTATTATCGTCTCAAAAGAAAAAATTGAGGAAAACATATGGAATTACGAATATGAAGGCACAAGCGACGTCGTTAAAGTATATATACATCATTTAAGGAAAAAGATTGACAACAACTTTGAAAAAAAATTGCTGCATACCATTAAAAACGTCGGGTATGTAATAAAGGAAGATTGATATGAAAAAGCCAACCTCGATAAAAACGCGAATCACAATATGGTATACCGCCTTAATGTTCGTTTTAATTTTTGTCGTGCTTTGTCTTGTCGGCGCGTTATCCTACCAGCTATCTATGGATAACGTTAAAAATAATATAAAAATGCAGGTGATGCAAATTGCCGATAAAGTCGGAGCAAGACAGTCGGAGGACATTTTTTACACCGTTGAAAGCAAAGAGGAATTTAAAAACGTTTCCGTCTATCTTGAAAACGGCGAACACGTTGTCGGTCAGTATATCTACGATTTATCAAACATAGACTTTAAGGACGGTCTTTTAAGAAAAGAAAGCGCGGACGGCGAAATATATATTGTGTATGATGTTTTTAAGCCGTCAAGACCCGGAGATATGAGAGGGTATTGGATAAGAGGCGCCGAATCGATCAGCTACACAAATATACTCAGCCGATCTGTTTTTAAGATATTACTGTTTGTAATTCCGCTTATTATTTTATTAACCTCGCTCGGCGGATATTATATTGCCAAAAAGGCGTTTATGCCCATAAATAATATTACAAATACGGCAAACGATATATATATGTTAAACGATCTCAGCAAGAGAATTGAAATTGCCGACGGCGCGCGCGAGGACGAGCTTTACAGCCTTTCGGTCACGCTTAACAGAATGCTTGATAAAATCGACAGCCTGATAAAGCAAGAGAAGCAGTTTACCTCCGACGCGTCGCACGAGCTCAGAACTCCCGTAAGCGTGATACTCGCGCAGGGCGAATATCTGTTGGAAATAGCGGATACCGATAAGGAAAGAGCCCTTGCGCGGACAATTGTTGATAAATCAAATCAGATATCCAAGCTTGTTTCGGAGCTTTTACTGTTGGCGAGAATTGATTCGAGCAGACAAAAAATCAAGAAAGAAAAGCTTGACCTGAGCGCGCTGATTGATATAGCGGCGGAAGAAATGAAACCTCTCGCGGACAAAAAGAACGTTTCTATTATTACAAACGCAAATGAAAATGTAATCGTAAATACTGATGAAACACTGCTTTTGAGCGTTTTTTCCAATCTTATAAGCAACGCGGTAAAATACGGCAAAGAATCAGGGTACGTTATTGTCGAGGCGAAGAAGACCCCGGATTACACGGAAATTACCGTTAAAGACAACGGTATAGGAATCGCTGATGAAAATATAGAAAAAATTTGGGATAGATTTTATCGCGTCGACGACGTGAGAAACGACGACTACGGTTCAAGCGGACTCGGTCTTTCTATGGTTAAAAGCATCGTAAAGCTTCTCGGAGGGGAAATATTTGTAAAAAGCAGACTTGGAGAAGGGACGGAATTCAGAATTATTTTTAAAGATTAAACAAAATCCTCTAAAATAATTCAGCGGATATTTTTAGAAAAAATTTATTTTTTTAACGTTTGTTTAACCTTTCTCGATTATTATATAAACAGAACCGATGAATAAGGGTTTTACAATCACATATTATTTTACAAGGAGGAAAAAAATGAAACGTTTAACAAAAGTAATAGCGATAACCGCCGCCGCGGCAATGATAGCGTCGTCTGCGCCGTTTGCGTTTGCCGCGGACGAGGAACCGCCTGCAATACCCGAAGGCGGTATGAACGCCATGACAAACGGAGAAGAGCCGCCCGAAAAGCCAGAAGGCGGTATGGGCGCCATGACAAACGGTGAAGAGGCGCCCGAAAAGCCCGAAGGCGGAATGGGCGCGATGATGAACGGAGAAGAACCGCCCGAAAAGCCTGACGAGGAAACGGGCGGAAGAAATACGCTTCCGTTTACCGACGTCGGCTCGGACGACTGGTTTTATGAGTCTGTCGCTCAGTCATATATGAGAGGCTTGGTATACGGCGTAAGCGATACGGAATTCGCGCCTCAGTCGGAACTTACCGGCGGCGCCGTGCTTACAATGCTTTACCGCGCCGACGGTAACAAGGCGTCGGAAAATCAGACGGGCGCTTGGTATGACGAGGGCGTCGAATGGGCGAAAAACAATTCTATTATAACCGGAGAATGGAGCTTCGATCCCGAAGCGGCTGTTACGAGAGAACAGATGATGGATATTGTTTATAAATATCTTACATACAAGGGAATAGATCAATCGGAAACCGGTGATATATCCGCGTATGCCGACGCCGTTAACGTTTCCGATTACGCGATCGACGCGGTTAAATGGCTTGTCGGACAAGGCATAATCGCGGGCGACGAAACCGGTCTGCGCCCCGCGGATTCGCTTACGAGAGCGGAAATGTCCGCTATTCTTATAAGAACGCTTGATAAATACGGAGCGGGAGCCCGGGCGGGCGGTATGGATAAACCTTCCGATACGCCTAACGCAAACGGCGCGCCGGGCGGCTTCGGAGGCGGTTCGCAGACTGTGGAGCAGGGCGCGTCGGCAAATACGATTGCAGAGGACGGCGACTACAGCGGCGGAAACTATGCTTCGACCGGAGATAACGAAAACGCTTTAAGAATTGAAGGCGCGTCGGTAACTCTCGACGGCATAACAGTCAACAAAAGCGCGGGAGCTTCTTCAAACGCCGAAACCGGTGATTTCTACGGAATGAACGCCGCGCTTTTGGCAACAGACGGCGCAAACGTGACGATTACCAACGCAACCGTCACTTCCTCCGCGCAAAACGGAAACGGTATCTTCAGCTACGGCAGCGGAACGGTTGTTAACGTGTCGGACTCGGTTATCACAACGACAGCCGATAATTCGGGCGGTATTCAGACGACCGGCGGCGGCACGACAAACGCGAGCAATCTGACAGTCAATACAAGCGGCAGCTCGGCGGCGGCAATTCGTTCGGACCGCGGCGGCGGCACGGTAATTGTTAACGGCGGCGAATATACCTCAAACGGTTACAATTCGCCCGCTGTATATTCAACCGCCGATATAACCGTTTCAAACGCGTCGCTTACGGCGAATAATTCCGAGGCTCTCGTTATCGAGGGTAAAAATTCAATAACGCTCAAGGACTGCGATGTTTACGGAAATATGAGCGACACAAAGGGTACAAGCTCGGACGAAAATGTGCATAACGTAATGATTTATCAGTCGATGTCGGGCGACGCCGAGGTCGGAACGTCCTCCTTCGCGATGAGCGGCGGAACGCTTACAAGCAATAACGGCGACGTATTCTATATAACCAATACTCACTCGTTAATCAGTCTTTCGGACGTCGCGATAGAGAATAAAGACAGCGACGGTCTTCTGATGCGTATAAGCGGCAACAGCGCGTCGCGCGGATGGGGCGGCGCAGGCAAAAACGGCGCGCAAGCGGAGGTAACGGCTGATAATCAGGAGCTTAACGGCGATATAGAGGTCGACTCTATTTCAACACTTACGATGAGCCTCCAAAACGGTTCGGTTCTTACCGGCAAAATAAACATTGTCGAAAACGCGCAGGGCGGTACGGCGGTCGAAAATAACGCCGATATCACGATTGACGCGGACAGCGCATGGAATTTGACCGGCGATTGCGTAATAACAAGCCTTACGAATAACGGCGCGATTAATTATAACGGCTATACAATAACTCTTGCGGACGGAACCGTGTTAAGCGAATAACAGAAATAAGTAATAATTAAGGGACTGTATCAAAAATGATACAGTCCCTTAATTATTCTTTGAAGCCTAGGTTTTAAACTATTTCGACGCCAATACCGTCAAAAATGATTTTACCTGAAACCGGCGCCTTGTCTTATAATCAAAGCGGACAGATTAAAGACGAAAACTTTTTTATTCCGCGAGATTAAGACGCGGGGCGTCGCTCCAATATAGTAAATTACATGACGCTTGCCGTCAATTTACACGAGGACGAGCCTGAGTATGAACCGCCTGTTACTATACCGTAGGAGCCTTTTCCCGTGAATGTGCCGCCCGTTACGCTTCCGCCGTAATTTAAGGTATAGGAGCCGCTTGTCATTTCAGGCGTCGATATAAATACCCACGAGTATGATTTTGAAGGAACATAGGTTACAATTTCATTCCCGCTCGAATTTGTAAGCTTAAACGCTTTACCGGCTGACTGTGAAGATAGTCCGGAAAAACCGGACGACGTTACAACATGGTACTGCGTCGAGCTGCTCGGAGTTACAGCCATATCTGACGAACCCGCGCCGATTACCGTACCGCCTGTAATCGTAAGCGTGTCGCCGCTGTTATCTCCGATATCAAATACGCCGTTTCCTCCGCTTGTCGGACCGTTTACAAGTACAGCGCCGCCTGAAATAAGACCGCTCCCGTTACTGTCAAAGCCGTCGCCCTCCGCCTCAATGTAGAGAAGTCCGCCCGAAACCTCGATATAGCCGTAGCTTGACGTATCCTCGCCACCCCAGTTGGGACCGGTATTTCCGCCTTGATTGCCGCCGGGAACTCCTTGATTACCGCCCGGTCCGGCAAACAATTCAACAGACATGGCGGAAACGTTATCAAGGTCATACGCGCTGCCCGACGGCTTATCGCCCGCGGCGTTCGCGCCGTCGTCAGAAGCAACGACTCTTGTTTCGCCGCCGGATATATAAATTTCCGCGGCTTCTATGCCTTCATAGCTCTTTGTAATGTTGATATCCGCGTTATCGCTTATATATAAATAACTGTCGGCGTGGACGCCGTCGTCGCCCGTAGCCGCCGTAATACTGCCGCCCGTCACACGTACGGTGTGGTTTGAATGAACAGCGTCGTCATATGTGTTGATATCAAATGTACCTCCGCTTATATAAACGAGATTTCCCGCCTTTACGCCTTTACAGCTTTCAGCCGCTTCGGGATTATTTTCCGATACTGTTTGCGGCGCGCCGCCGTACGCGGTTAAATCAAAAGCGCCGCCCGAAATATTTGTTATATATTCGCCCTGTATGCAGTCCTGCTGCGAATTTACCGTTATATCGCCGCCTGTGATAACAACGTTGCCCGTTCCGCACTGTATTCCGTCCTCGGAGCAGGTTATATTAAGCGTTCCGCCTTTAATATCAATTTCGCCGTCTACCCAGTAAGCGGCGGTTGTGCCGTCGGTATCGTATATGACCTCGTTTACTTGCATTCCTTCCAACGCCTTGGTTATTGTTATATTCGCGCTGTCGCTTATTGTAATGTTTTTTACCGCCTTTATTCCGTCCTCGCCGGCAGACGCGTTGATTGCGCCGCCGCTGATTACTATACAGCCGTCGCCTTCCGCCGGCGTTTGAGCGGCTGTTTCATCTTCCAGATATTCAACGCTTGACGCGTTAGCCTTTAACGCTTCGCCCTGCGCGTCAACGGTAATCGATCCGCCTGTAATTGTCAGAAGCGTGTCCGCCTGTATACCGTCGCCGTTTGTTACCTCGCCTGTTGTCGCGTCTGCGGTTGAGCCTGTCGTAATGTTTATCATGCCGCCGTTTATCTCGACTGTGCCGCCCGTTACATATTCGCCTGATGTTTCATCAAGGGAGGGAGCGGCGTCGGACTTAATACCGTCGCCGCCCGAAACAACCGTTACGGAGTTGTTCTTCTTTGTAATCTTGACCGACTCATCGCCCTTTATTCCGTTATTTGCGGCGTTTACGTTTAAATCGCACACGCCTATTTCAAGGTCGTTTTTACAGCGTACGCCGTTTCCGTATTCGGATACGGCATTGAGCGTTCCGTCGCCCTTTATCGTAAGGTCGTTTTTGCTGTAAATCGCCGTTGTATCCGCGCCCGACGAGGTTGATGTAAACGTGCTTCCGTTTGACGTCGGAACAAGGAAAACCTTGCCTTTTAATCCGTCGAACGCGTTTCCTGTTGAACTCGTTACATTTACGCCGTCAAGATTAATTATGATTTCATCTGTCTTCACGGCGGAATTAACTATAATTTGTCCGTCCGCGAGCGTACCCTCGACGGTATATTCGCCCGCCGCTGTTATTGTCGCCGTCGTTCCGTCTACCGTCACATTTTCAACGCCATCGGCGTTTATGCTGTCGCCGTTAAGATGAATTATTCCGTCGCCGGGCGTCGGTGTGGCGTTCGGGTCGGTTGTAGGCGTCGGAGTCGGCTCCGCCGCTTCCTTTGTCGTAACCGTAACGGTAACGTCGCCGGTCATCTTTGTTATTCTGTAGCCGTTTTCTATTTCCGTATCGTCAGGTCCTTTTAAATTTTTATAGTTACTCGAGGGGCTTACCTCAACAGCGTCAACCTCATATCCGTCCTCTAATATGATTTTAAAATTAACCTGTCCGTTTCCCGCGGTATCAATCGCTCCCGTAGAACTGTCTCTGGCGTACGCTTCCGTGACATTCTCGTACGCGTCAGTGAAATCCTGTGTGTCCGACGCCGTAATTGACGCGTGAGAGTCGGTTACAAAGGTTGCTTTGAAGCCGTCCGTTTCCGACGGCTGCTCCGTTGTATCCGGCTGCCGCGTCGCTTCCGGAGTGTTTTCCGGCGCAGGTTCAAAGGTCGGCTGATTTTCAGGCGTATACGCGGCGCTGAGCGGTTCAAGAGTCATTACGCCGTTCTCCGTTTTCCAGAAAAACGCCTTTAAAACATCGCCGTCTGTTTTTAATATATCGTTAAAAACAAGAGTTTTATCTCCCGTTCCGTCTGTTTCCTCCGACATTACAAGACTTTTAAGACGTCCCGAGACGTCATAGACCGCGACAATTCCTTTTCCGCTTTCGCTTGCGGATTTGTTTACAATCATCGTTACGCTTCCGTCGTTCGCAATATCCAATGAGCTTATCGCGGAAGTAAACTCTGCCGCCTGAGCGGCGGCGGAAAACATCATTGATAAAACAATGATAATGCTTAGTACTTTTGCGGGAATAAATTTCATTATCCTTCCTCCTTGTTTTTTTCAAATATATATATTATTCGTACCGTTAAATATTTTTTTCGGGGTAGCTGCAAAAATCTCCGAAATTTCGGAGATTTTTAAATTACGGCAATTCCGTGTTTTCACTATGTCCGCTAAATCCCTCGTTTGAGATGTGATTGCCGCCGTCGTTTTGCGGTTTCGGTTCAGATTGCCGCGGCTGTTCGCTTTGTGGGAAAGCGTCTCCGTTGTCTGCTTCACCCGAATGCCGCGCGTTGTTTTGCTGATTATCGCTATTTTGTATCGGCGCATCCGCCCATGGTTCCGGTTCGGCTTGCGGCGGCATATTGTTTTCCCGCTTCGGCTCACCCGACTGTGATTTATATGTATCATTATCTGATTGCGGAGGCTGACCGCTCTGCTCTACGACGGGTTCGAGTTTTGTTTCGGCGGGCGCCGCCGGATTATCCTGCGGTTTATCACTATCAGGCTCCGCGCCACTCGGTTCCTGTTCTTCCGGCGGCTGCTTCTCGGACGGCGCGGTCGCTTCAGGATTTTGATTGCCGGTTTGCGGCGGAATATCGTGAGTATCTTCACCGTCTTGATTTGGTATGCTGTCTTGCGGCTTTTGTTCGGTTGTCTGCCCGCCGTCTGTTGATGGTTTGTCATCTCCGCGCACAGGCTCGCTTAGCTCCGAAATTCCGTCCGGCAGGTTTCTGTCGCTTTGATACGGCGCGCTTTCCCGCGGCTTTTGCTCCGTTTGTATGGGTTCGGCGTCAACAGGCGGATTTTGTTGCGCGGGTTCGGATGTTTGCTGAGGTTTCCTTTGCAAAATGTTATCGTCCTGTGTTTTTTGTTCTTGCCTCATAGACTGACTATTTACGGCGGCAATATTCCAAGACGGCTGTTCGCCAAGTTCAAACGGAATTTCCTGCGGACTGCCATCGCCTTGAACCGATATATTTTCAGGCGGTTCGTACTTATTCCGGGTACTCTGATTAACGGAAGATATATCATTCCCGCGTTTGATTTCACCGGCTGTAAATGTATTTTTGTTTATGATGTACGGCTGTTCATAATTTACGCTTTTATTTTCCCGATACGCGGGAGGTTCCGAAATGTTTTCGATTTTTCTCCCCTGCGGCTTCGGAGTTTGCGTAAGTATATCATCCGCTTTTTTGTCGGATAAGTTACCGGTATCAAGCATAATATTCAGTATTTCTTTTACGGATTTATCGCTAAGCTTGACCGCGTTTGAGCGCATATCTCCGCCGTTTTTATCGGTGTATTCCTCAAGCGCCTTTGCCTTCGCTATTGACACTCCGATATTCTGAGCGGTCCGGAGCGCCTCCATATCCGCAGTCTCTTTTATAATATTGATATTACTGTAATTTACGTTTTCAATACGCGGTTTTACTATTCCCGAAACCGCGGCTAAAATAACGCTGCGGTTATTGTCGTTTATATATCCGATTTCCTCCGAGATTTTAATAAGCGTTTCAACAGAGTCCTCCGCGCTTTTCCCTTTTATATTTGTTTTATTCAAAAGAACCCGGGCGTCGTCGTTTAATGATTTAACGTCGATAACCCTGTTATAAATATTAACCGTCATCATAAGGCTTGGATTTATATCAACGCTGACGTATCCCGCCGGCATAAAGTATGAGCCTATGCAGCCGGCGCATATAATAACAAGGCTTGCCGCCATAGCGCGCAAACGCCCTTTGTTTAAAGCAATATTTACTTTATCGCCGACAGAATAGTTTTTATCTTTAATATTTACAAACCCGCCGCCCTTTGTTAAAAGCACGGCTCTTCCGTTTTGGATTTCCATTATAACGCCTCGCACAGCTCACACCTCCCTTATGTCGAAATATGCGGATATTTCAGGATAATCACGCGTTAAGATAATCACCGCCGCTATTATGTATTTCCTATGCCTTTCAAGCGTCTTTCTGTTTAGAGGAACTCCTTCGGATACTTCTTTTAAAGGCAAAATATGTTTGCTGATTACTGTTTTAAAAAGTTTTTCGTCATTTATAATATAACGCAGCGCGTCAAAACACAGCCTTTTTGTTTTACGGCTTTTGGGCGAAACGTTTGCAAGCTCGAAAAAAGATATTCCAAATTCCGCGAGTTCGGCTGTAAGCGCCTCTATTTCCCACTTAATATCATGGTTATCGTTCGAGGGAATATCAAACGGCGCTCCGTTCTCGTTTTCAAGCTCGGAAAATGTCGCCGCCGTATTTCGGGAATTACGGCGAAGCTCATCTACGAGACGATTGTGTATAACCATAGAGGCAAAGGATAGAAATTTACCCTTGCTTTGTTCATAGCTGTCAATCGCTTCGTTAAACGCTATCATCGCGGTCATAAATTCGTCGTCGCTGTCCGTAATAACGCGATTAAGCGTTTTACTCGCGGACGATAAGATGAAATTGCGGTATTCTCCGATAAGCTCATTTTTCACTTTTTTGTCTTTTGCAGCGGCGGCCGCTCGTTTTTCTAAGTTCATATTTTTCTCTCTGAACTATATACAATATATAATTCGTATCGCATTATTTAAAAATCGGGGTACGTTTAAATTTAAGGACGTTAAAAAACAAGGCTGTTTAAAAATGACTTTTAAACAGCCCCTCCGCTATTTTATATTTCTTCGTTTGTCGAACTTTCGTCTGTTTCTGTATTTTTCACGGTTTTCGTATTTTCTGTGCTGTTCTGTCCTTCTGTGGTTTTTGGCTTTGTAGCTTTTATCCGTTTTCTTCTCTTTTTTGCCGGTAAAGACGTTTACAATATTGTCTACAGCGTTTTCTATTGATTTCGGAAGAAGCCCTTTTCCGCGCAGATACCAAATCGCAAATACGCCGGCAATCGCAATGAGCGCTATTATTCCGACAACAACCGCGGCAGCCGAGCCGTTAGACGTTTCTTTCTTTTCGTTCGCGCCGTTCAAAGGCTGCTGCGAGGGTTCGGAAGACGGCATCGGACCCGGCATTTCAACGGGTCCTACAAGCGCCGGACGCTTTGTCGCTTTCGGAGTTTCTTCGGGCTTTGAAGAGGCGGACGGAGCTCCCGACGAATAAGGCGCGGTCGTTCTCGCCGGTCTCAAAGTATTTGAAGGCTTTGCAGTCGCTTTTGACGCGTTTGACGAAGAAGGCTTTGCAGTCGCTTTTGACGCGCTTGATGAAGAAGGCTTTGCAGTCGCTTTTGTCGCGCTTGACGAAGAAGTCTTCGCAGTCGCCGACGGACGAGCCGTCGCGCTTGACGAACCGCTTCCGGAAGACGGCGAGCTTTCCGAAGGCTCCGCTGTTGCGGTAGATGGCGCCTCAAGCTCTACGTAATCATTTATTTTAAAATTAAAAATCGTCGACTTATCCTGCATATATCTCAGATGGCTTGTCAACGCGCATAACGCAAACGAGGTCGCTTCACCGTCCGAATCGTTCAAATCTGACGAAAAGCCTCCGTCCTTTTCCTGATACATCATCAATCCGTCAAGAGCGGTTCCCTTTTTCGCCTTGAAACGATAATCATCGTCAGCGTCAATACCCATAGCGTCAAGCGCGATAATCGTCATTGCCGTCGATTCCAAATCCCCCCAGTCTCCGTCGCGCGACTGCTCATCCGACAAATAGTTTATCGCGCTGTCGACAGCGCTGCGCGGACTGAGATCGAAAGTCCATCCTGTCTGATTCTGCGTTATTGTATACGCACCGCTCGTTTCGTAATAAGGCGCGAGCGCCGCGACCGCCGCCGCCGTTTCGGAAACGCTTCCGTCAAAACTTCCGTCGGTGTTCTGATGCGAAAGCAGACCCGCTATTATTTGATTTCTGTTTTTGAGCGCCCAGTCGGGAGTTTCATAACCTTTTGAATCAAGAGCGATTAGAGCCCATGAATATCCGTCGGCGCCCTCCTTGTCGAGGGGAGCCGCGGCGTCTCTGTAATATGTGCTTTCGGCGATAAGATCTCTACCGCCTATATTACCCGGATCGCCGTTTGAAGCAATTGCGGCAAGTACCGTTCTCTGCATATCGGAGGCGTTATGCTCCGCTCCGTAACCGGCGGCGATACCGTCGAGTCCCGCTAAATAAGAAGCGTAGTCGTAATCCATACCCAGTCTTCTGAGCGCTATAATATATAAATTAGAATTATTTGTTCCTATTCCGTAAAACGGGCTGTCATTATCTTCCTTCCAATCTATAGCATTTTCAGCGGCGTCTTTTAAGTCGTTTTGATTATATTCCGCTTTTACACATAATACCGGCGTCATCGCTGCCGCGCATAATACCGCTATGATTTTTTTCTTCATAATTAAAATCCCTTCTGACTTTAAATACTTTATATCAATTTATAATTATAACATACATTATGCATATATTTCAACCGTCATTAGCAACAAAATTTAAAAACAAACAAAAAAATACGTTTCGTGTCTTTGCCTCCCCTATCGAATTGCGAGGCGGGATTTTATAGCTTTCAGCGGCTGAAAACGGCGGATATATTTCAACTCGATTATCCTTGACGCAGTAAGACGGAAAAAGCGCAGCCTTGTTAACGGTTGTGATTTTTCACATATTATATATATAACCGTCTTTTTTAATTCGCCTGCGTATACCTCTACATCTCATATCCAAGCTCAAACGCTTTTAAATTTACGTCAAGCAGCTTAGCCGGAACAGTTTCCTTAATTACGTCGATCCAAACCTGTTTATCCGCGTCCGTGCTTTTCGCCAGAAGACCTATTAAAACGACGTTTACAGCCTTTATATTTCCCGCGCTTTCAGCGAGTGAAAGCGCGTCAACCGCCTGTAAATTTACTTTTTGGGAAAGCTTTTCCTCTATATTTTCAGGATATTTCACCGCGCCGGTAATCACCGGCATAGGATTCATTTTCTGTGTATTGACAATTATCCTGCCGCCTTTTTTCAGATACGGAAGCGCACGCATCGCCTCAAGCATCTCAAATGCGAGAATCAAATCCGCCTCGCCCCTGTCTATAATCGGAGAGTAAACCTTATCGCCGTACTTTACGTATGTAATAACGCTTCCGCCGCGCTGACTCATGCCGTGAACCTCGCTTACCTTAACGTCATAGCCTTCCTTGATGGCGGTTTTTCCAAGAATACGGCTCGCTAAAAGCGTACCCTGACCGCCGACGCCTACTATCATTATATTCATATCTAAAATTCTTCCTTTCAGTTCATATCTATCGCGCCGAACGGACAGACATTAACGCAAAGTCCGCAGCCGTTGCACTGAGTCGCGTCAATTTTAACCGCATCGCCGTCCGACGAAATCGCGGGACATCCAAGCTTCATGCACATCTTACATTTTCTGCATTTGTCGATAACAGCGCAGTGTCCCGTATACTTTTTACGCATATTCGGAAGCAGCGCGCACGGTCTCTGCGCTATAATCACCGAAACGTCTTCCCTTGCCGTTTCTTCCTTTACCGCATTTTCAAAATTCTTCACATCAAACGGGTCGGCGACTACAACATGCTCGATTCCGATTGACTCGCACAGAGTAATAAGATTTACCTGTTTTGTGGGTTCTTTTCTGATTGTATAGCCTGTTGTCGGATTATCCTGATGTCCCGTCATGCCCGTTATGGAATTGTCAAGAATCAACACCGTATTTATACCCTTATTATAAACCATATTTATAAGTCCGGTAATTCCCGAATGAATAAACGTTGAGTCGCCGATTACGGAAACCGTCTTTTTGGCAAAGCCGTTTCCTCTCGCCTTTGCCATGCCGTGCGCCTCGCCGATTGCCGCGCCCATGCAAAGGTTCGTGTCCATCGCGGACAGCGGCGCGTTCGCTCCGAGAGTGTAACAGCCTATATCTCCGGTCACGTTCAGTCCGAGCTTTTTCAGCACGTAAAACGTTCCTCTGTGCGGACATCCGGCGCACATTACCGGCGGTCTAACAGGCGCCGTTTCGTCAATCGTATCAAACTCCGGAGGGTCAATTCCCAAAATCTGCTTTTTTATCATTGACGGCGTGTACTCGCCCAAAAGCGTAAACACATCCTTACCGATAACGTCGACGCCGATTTTTTTGCAGTGATTTTCTATAAACGGGTCAAGCTCCTCTATTATGTACACTTTGGAACACTTTTTTGCAAAGTCCTTAATTTTCTTTTCCGGCAGCGGATAAATCATACCGAGCTTGAGATAATTAACGCTTGAGCCGAGAGCCTCCTTGGCGTACATATAAGCTATACCCGCGGTAATTACTCCTATATCGGCTCCGTTATCCTCAACCGTATTAAGCTCCGTTGTCTCCGCGAAAGCCGTTAGGGCGCGCATACGCTCCTCAACTATAACATGACGCTTTATCGCGTTAGCGGGAGTCATTACGTTTTTTTCGGGATTTTTAACATAATCCTTCAACTCGTAATCAATTCTTTCCCGTTCCTCGACAAGGCTCTGCGAATGAGAAACTCTCGTCGTAAGACGCAGGAACGCGGGCGTATCATATTTTTCGGACAATTCATAAGCCGTTTTCGTAAAATCACGGCACTCCGCGCTGTCCGACGGTTCAAGCATCAGTATCTTCGCCGCTTGGGCATAGTGGCGGGAATCCTGCTCGTTCTGCGACGAATGCATTCCGGGGTCGTCGGCTACGCAGTAAACCAGTCCGCCGTTTACGCCTCTGTAGCTTGATGTAAACACCGGATCCGCCATTACGTTCAGTCCGACATGTTTCATGCATGACATAGCTCGCGCGCCGCCTGTCGCCGCTCCGACTGCAACCTCGGCGGCAACCTTTTCATTGGGCGCCCATTCTACATATATATCGTCGTATTTTACAATATTTTCGGTTATCTCGGTACTCGGAGTGCCGGGATATGAGGAAACCACGCTTACGCCGGCTTCATACGCGCCGCGCGCTACAGCTTCGTTTCCAAGCATAAGTTTTTTCATCATGTATTACTCCCTTGTTATTATCATTGCATAGTAATTGTACCAAAAATTCGCCGTAAGGTCAATACTTGAAAAATTTATTCCCGACGCAAATCGGTAATATCCTTACCGGCGTCACACAAATTCACATAAAACGGAATTTGAAATATCTATACCTCTGCGAGTCAGACTGTAGCAATCCCCGTCAAAATTCATCAATCCGAGTTCCGTAAATCTACGCAATTTTTCTCCGAACATATCGTTTATGCTTTCTCCGAAGCGTTTTTTAAATTCAACGGAGCTTATTCCCCTCGTCATGCGAAGTCCGGTTATCATGAACTCCGAAATTTTGTCCATGCGCGTGAGTAAAACTGTTTTCCGCGGCGCGCCTTTTATATACTCCTCCAAATCCGAAACATTATAAAAACGCCTGCCGCCGATGTACGAGTGTGCGGCAGCGCCCAGTCCGATATATTCCTCGCCTGTCCAGTATTTTATATTGTGGCGGCATTCACAGCCGTTTTTCGCAAAATTCGATATTTCATACTGTAAAAAGCCGTTTTCCCTAAGAAAATCCACTGTGTAAGCGTACATTTCCCTATCCAAATCGTCGTCAGGCAGGATAAGCTCTCCCCGCGAATACTCCTTCTCAAGAGCTGTTCCGTCCTCTATTATAAGGCTGTACGCCGATATATGAGATACGGGAAGCGATACGGCTGTTTTAAGAGAATTTTTCAACGATTCCATAGTCTGATACGGCAGAGCCGTCATAAGGTCTATATTAATATTTGAAAATCCCTCTTTTTTAAGACGCAGAATCGTATTATACGCCGTTGCCGCGTTATGAATCCTTCCTATTCCCCCGAGCTCGGCGTCATTAAAAGACTGTACTCCAACGCTTATCCTGTTTATTCCGCCTTCAAGCATCGCCGTCGTTTTACCGCCGTC
This sequence comes from uncultured Clostridium sp., assembly GCA_964426905.1. Lineage (GTDB taxonomy): Bacteria > Bacillota > Clostridia > UBA1381 > UBA1381 > Hominilimicola. The sequence goes on from CAYRSG010000001.1 coordinate 33,775, forward strand.
AAGCGTACCGGGATTTGCCTCTATTGTGAACTCGCATCCGTCAATTATATCGAACGTATCATGACATATCTTTGTTACGGCTCTGATTTGCTCCGGTGTAAGAGCCGACGGCGTGCCGCCGCCTATAAATATTGTATCGGTCTTTTCCCCCATATATCCGCGCGCTTCCCCTGCGAGCGCCTCAATATAGGCGTCTGTCATATCCTCCCGTCCCGAATATGATACAAAATCGCAGTATTTGCACTTTTTGCGGCAAAACGGTATGTGAATATATATTCCCTTCATTAAAAATTCCTCCATAGGCTGTATGATAAATGCATTTAACGGCGTATATCAAAAAAGGGACTCGCAAGGTCCCTTTTAATAATCATTATTCATGATTGTGTCCGCAGTCTTCATCGTCGCAGTCGCATTCAAACTCAAGCTCGATTTCCTCATGGCAATTCGGACATACGATAGCGTTATCGTCGTCTATCATATCAAAATCAATCATTACGTCCTCGCCGCAGTTCGGACACTGGATTTCAAAATAATCGTCGCCGCCCTCGTAATCATCGTCGTAATCGCCGAGAAAATCGTCCCTGTCGTCCTCGTCGTCGCCGTATAAATCTTCGGCGATATCAAATACGCAATCGTCGAGCTCGCCGGTTACATCCTCCAATTCATCGACTCTGTCCGTGAGTTCTTCAATCTTTTCCGCCATTTCTGCCATAACAGAGAGCATTTTAGTTATAAGCTTTCCCTCGTCGCTTTTCGGACTGATATCAAGTCCTTCTGCATAGCCCTTGAGATATGATACTTTCTTTATTAAATCTTCCATTATATTACCTCTCTATTATTTAACTCTTTCCATATACTCGCCGGTTCTCGTGTCGACTCTGATTTTTTCGTTGACGTCGACAAACAGCGGAACCTGAATCGTAGCTCCCGTTTCGAGCGTCGCCGGCTTTGTCGCGTTTGTAGACGTATTTCCGGCAAATCCCGGTTCTGTCTCCGTAACCTCAAGTTCGACAAACGTCGGCGGTTCGACGCCGAATATATTTCCCTTATACGACATTATCTTACATACGTCGTTTTCCTTGACAAACTTCATAGCGTCCTCAATTTCAGCCTTCGCGATATCGATCATATCGAATGTCTCGTTGTCCATGAAATGATAGAAATCATCGTCGCCGTACGAATACGCCATATCTTTTCTGTCAATATGAGCTTCCTCAAATTTTTCCGTCGGTCTGAACGTCTTTTCAACAACGCCGCCGCTGATAATGTTTTTAAGCTTTGTTCTTACGAACGCCGCGCCCTTGCCCGGCTTAACGTGCTGAAATTCAACAATCTGATATACATTTCCCTCGTGCTCGAAGGTTCTTCCGTTTCTAAAATCGCCTGCTGTAATCATAAATAAATCCTCCTGAATCTTTTGTGATTTAGTTTAATACCTATATTCTAATATATTTTGCCATAAAAATCAAGTTTTATTTACATAAATCCGCAAATTTTCCTAAATTAGAGAACCTTATTGATAAAGTCAATCGTTCTCGGCTCCTTCGGGTTCTTTATAACGTCGTCGGGAGTTCCCTCCTCGACTATATATCCGCCGTCCATAAATATTACGCGGTCGGCAACCTCGCGGGCAAAGCCCATTTCATGAGTTACTATTACCATTGTCATACCGTCGGCGGCAAGCTGCTTCATAACGTTTAAAACCTCGCCTACCATTTCCGGATCGAGCGCGGAGGTCGGCTCGTCAAAAAGCATTATGTCGGGGTTCATGCAAAGCGCTCTCGCTATAGCGACGCGCTGCTTCTGTCCGCCGGAAAGCTGAGCGGGGTACGAATCCGCCTTTTCAGACAGTCCAACCTTGTCAAGCATGTGCATCGCCTGATTATATGCTTCCACCTTCGACCTCTTTTTAAGGTCAACGGGAGCGAGCATCAGATTTTTCAAAACGTTAAGGTTATTGAAAAGGTTAAAATGCTGAAAAACCATTCCCACATTTTCTCTTACCTTATTAATATCGATTTTCTTATCCGAAATATTATACCCGTCGATCACAACGTCGCCCGACGTTATATCCTCAAGACGGTTCATGCACCTGAGAAACGTTGATTTTCCGCTTCCCGACGGTCCTATTATACATACGACCTCGCCCTCGCAAATATCGGTTGAAATATCCTTTAACACCTCAAGCTTTCCGAAATTCTTTTTCAGATGCGAAACGTGAATTTTTATTTTCTCCTTATTGGCGGTCACGGTTAAGCCTCCTTTCCAACAGCTTTGCAAGCTTTGATAAAAGCGTTATTACCACAAGATACATAACCGCGACTATCGCCCATGTCTGAAACGACTTAAAGGTGTTTGCCTGAACGTTTTTAGCCGTGTTTACAAGCTCAGGAAAGCCTATAACAGACAAAATAGACGTATCCTTCAAGGTAATAATAAACTGATTTATAATGCTGGGTATCATAGTACGGATAGCCTGCGGCAAAACAACGCGCTGCATCGCGCGCCAATACGGAAGTCCGAGGCTCCTCGACGCCTCCATCTGTCCTATGTCGACAGACTGAATACCCGCTCTTATAATCTCAGCCATATACGCGCCGCAGTTTAAGGCAAGACATATCGTACCCGCCTGGAGCGCGGTAAGCGTAATTCCGCCTATTCCCATAATATTATTCAACAGATACGGAACTCCGAAAAATACGAAAAACGCGAGAACTATCATCGGCACTCCGCGTATAACATCAACAAAAATCTGGGATATGACGTTGCAGACCTTGTTTTTAAGAACGCTTAAAATTCCGAAAATCAAACCGAGAATACACGCGAAAAACAGTCCGCAAAGCGCGAGAAGAAGCGTTTGTCCCATTGCGCGCAGCAGCATCGTTCCGTAATTTGTTATAATCTGAAGCATGTTTTCCCCTCTCTTCCACAACTGAAAAGGCTGTTGCGTAAAAACGGCAACAGTCCCTTCATTGTAAACTATTGTTTTTTCAGGTATTATCAGCCGAGGTATTTTGCAATAATCTCGTCATACTTGCCGTTAGCTTTTATGTTCTTCAAACCTGCGTTGAACATATCAATAAGCTCCTGTTTGTCAGCGCTGAAAACAGCGAAGCCGTATGGATTACCCTCGTTTTCGGTTCCTTCAACGATCTTAAGATTAAGGTCGCCGTCCTTTATGGACGAAGCCATAATCGGAGTATCCTCGAAGCAAGCGGCGGCCTGACCGCCCGCTACCGCCTGATACATCGTCGGCGAATCCTCAAAATATGTAATACTGAAGCCGTTTGCGTCCTTGAGACTTTCAGCGTAGGACGCGCCCTGCGTGCCTGTCTTTACGGCGACGGTCTTGCCGTTAAGATCTTCAAAGCCCTTTATTTCCGAATCAGCCGCAACCGCTATCGACTGCGTAGCGTCATAATATCCGTCAGAGAAAATCCAGCCGCTTGCCTTACGCTCGTCTGTAATAGACGCGCCCGCAATCATGCCGTCGGCCTGACCGGCTTGACAAGCCGCGATAGAAGCGTCCCAACCGAGACTCTTCATTTCGTATTCGAAGCCCTGATCCTCCGCTATCGCCGCTACGATATCAACGTCGATACCTACGAAGTCGCCGTTTTTATCCGTGTATTCAAACGGCTTGAATACGGTATCGGTAGCGATAACCCATTTTTTCCCCGATGCGTTCGTTCCGTTTTCCGCCGCATTCTCCGCCGGCGCGCCGCAGCCTGCGAGAACTCCCGCCGCAAGAACAGACGTCAGTAAAACCGCAAATAATTTTTTCATAATTTCATTTCCTTTCTTTGCCGTACATTAACGGCGTTTTTAATACATTACTATAATTATAACCGTAAAATCGCCGTATGTCAAGAAAAATATGAATATAAAGGCAATTATACCGTATTTCGGAAGTTTGACCGTTCAAAAAAGCGAAAAATCAGGAAATCGTCGTCTTTCTCATTTATAAAAAACGATGATTAAAAATGAGCAAATCATTTTTAATCATCGTTTATTTGGGTTAAAATCTTATGATATAAGGTTTAGCTTCAGAACGACTTATTTCATTCTGCTTTCGTAATCCGTAATCATCTTCTTAACCATCTGTCCTCCGACGCTGCCCGCCTGCTTAGCCGTAAGGTCGCCGTTGTAACCCTGCTTAAGGTCAACTCCCACCTCGCTTGCAGCTTCCATCTTGAACTGTTCCATCGCCGCCTTAGCCTCAGGAACCTGAATCTTGCTTCTGCTCATTTCTTTTCCCTCCTTAAAACCAAAGTCTTTACTCTATTTAAAATTTGTGTCGAATTATATCGGCTACACTACTATTTTGTACACGGATTAAAATAATATTCTAAAATCATCTTAGTAATATTTAACTTTATAAAATATTGAAAAAAAAGTCGAACAGTGGTACAATATAATTAAATAATCCACGAAAGGATAATGACAATGATAAAGGAGATTATATTACTCAAGCTCAAATCCGCGTCCGAATATATTATAACGTTTTTTAAATGGGGGCTGATTTCCGTTATTATCGGAGGCGTGGGAGGAATTGTCGGCGCGCTGTTTCATACAAGCGTCAGCGAGGCGAATATATTTTTTACAAAATACGACAAGCTGATATTTCTTCTGCCGGCGGGCGGTCTCTTGATTGTCGCTATGTACAAAAAATGCCGCATGCTCGAAAACAAAGGCGCCGACAGCGTTATTTCATCCATAAGAAGCAACGAGGGCGTGCCGTTTTCGCTTGCGCCGCTGATTTTTGTAAGCACCGTTATAACTCATCTGCTCGGCGGAAGCGCGGGACGCGAGGGCGCGGCGCTGCAGCTCGGCGGAAGCATAGGCAGTAATATAGGAAAGCTGTTTCGTCTTGACGAAAAGGATATGCACATGGTTATAATGTGCGGAATGAGCGCGGTATTTTCCGCTCTGTTCGGTACTCCGATAACGGCGACGCTGTTCGCGCTGGGAGTAACAAGCGTCGGAATAATGTATTATTCGGGACTTGTGCCGTGCCTTATATCCTCGCTCGCCGCGTATCTTATCACAACGCTTTCAGGTATCGCTCCGACGCATTTCACCATTATGTATATTCCCTCCGTTACCGTTATTACGGTTCTTAAAACGATTTTCATAGCCGTATTATGCGCGGAGCTTAGCATAATTTTTTGCACGGTAATGCATTACACGGCGCGGTATATGAAAATATGGTTTAAAAATCCGTACCTGCGTATATTTATCGGAGGTCTCGCGATAATAGCGCTGACGTATCTCACGGGAACGAGAGATTACAACGGCTCGGGTATGAATATCATTACAAACGCGGTTGAAAACGGCTATGCGAACGGATGGGCGTGGGCGCTTAAAATCATTTTTACGGCGATTACCATCAGCTCCGGCTACAAAGGCGGAGAAATCGTTCCCACCTTCTTTATCGGAGCAACCTTTGGCTGTTTTATCGGAAATCTTATAGGACTTACGCCCGCCTTCAGCGCGGCGGTTGGTATGGTCGCAATGTTCTGCGGAACGCTCAACTGTCCCGTAGCCTCTATTATTCTCAGTATTGAGCTTTTCGGCGCGAAAGGACTTATACTGTTCGCCGCTTCCGCCGGAGTAAGCTACATGCTGTCGGGCTATTACGGTCTTTACAGCTCTCAGAAAATTGTTTACTCAAAACTAAAAGACGAATATATAAACGCCGACACAAAATAATTAAGGAGTTGATTACATGATTTTAGGATTTTCTTTTTACGAGCTTATATGGCTTTTCTTTATCTACGCCTTTTTAGGCTGGTGCATAGAGGTCGCGTGGTGCGGTATAGGCGAGGGACATTTTGTGAACCGCGGATTTTTAAACGGTCCCGTATGCCCGATTTACGGGGCGGGCGCCGTCGCCGTTATTCTGTGCCTTACGCCGATAAAAAATACGGCTCTGCTCTTTGTATGCTCAATGATTGTGACGTCGCTTTTGGAGCTTATAACAGGCTTCGCGCTTGAAAAAATATATCATATGCGCTGGTGGGATTACAGCGATATACCCTTTAACCTCGGCGGCTACATATGCCTTAAATACTCGATTTACTGGGGAGCGGTATGTATCGCGCTGATGAAAGGTATTCATCCGGCGATATATGAAATTGTGAAAAAATTCCCGCATACCGCGGGTATAATCATTCTTATATTTTTATCCGCAGTATTTATTGCGGACATAATTATCACGGTAATAGCTACCGGCAAGCTCACAAAACGCGTAAAGCTGATGAGCGAAATTGCCGAAAAAATACACGGCGTTTCCGACGATATCGGCGAGCATATATACGACGGCGTGTCAACCGTGATGAAAAAGGGCGAAGAGATATACAACAGCGAAAACGCAAAAGAATTTCGGGAAAAATACTCCGCCGGTATGGATGATGCGAAGCAGAAAAAAGATGAAATCAAGACAAAATACGGAAAGGATATCAAGGAGCTTAAAGATAAATACGCCGCTCTTGCCGGCGAAAGCCATATTTTCCAAAGACGTATTATTAAAGCCTTCCCTAATATTAAATCAAAGCGTCATAACGAACATCTCGAAAAACTGAAGGAAAAAATAAAACGGAAATAAATTCCGTAATAAAATTTACAGCGGGGGCGGTCTCACGGCCGCTCCCGCAGACTTAACCGCGTGCGCCGGCGGCATTTTAAAATACAAAATCAAATTCCAAATCGCCTATTCTTACGGTATCGCCTTCTTTAATTCCCATATTGACAAGCTCCTCGATAACTCCGCGGTTTAAGAGAGCGCGCTGGAAATACTGTAACGACTCGTTATCGGAAAAATTAACGCTTCCTCCTACCGCTTCAATCCACGAGCCGGACACAACGTACGTCTCATTATCGCGCGTAATCTCAAAGCCTTTTTCGTCCTTTAAGATATATTCCTCCTCGTCCACGCTCATCTCCGGCTCAAACACAGTCACGGGCGGCAGCTTTGTAAGCTCCTCATACGTTCTGTTCATAAGCTCCTTAACGCCCTTGTTCGCGGCGGCGGAGATCTCAAACACTTCGATACCGCGTTTTTTCATTTCCGAGAGAAACGCTTTGTACGCTTCTTTATCCTGTATGATATCCGTTTTGTTCGCGGCGACAAGCTGAGGTCTTTCCTCAAGAGCCATATCGTATTTTGAAAGCTCCAAATTTATTATATCGAAATCCTCGACGGGGTTTCTGCCCTCAATTCCCGATACGTCTACAACGTGTATCAGTATCCTCGTGCGTTCTATATGTCTTAAAAACTCGTGTCCGAGTCCTACTCCCTCGCTCGCGCCCTCGATAATACCCGGAATATCCGCCAGGACGAAGCTGCGGCTATCGCCCAAGTCTACGACGCCGAGATTCGGCTCAAGCGTCGTAAAATGATAATTGGCGATTTTCGGGTCGGCTTTCGTCGTCATCGACAGCAGCGTTGACTTACCGACGTTCGGGAAGCCGACAAGTCCGGCGTCAGCCAGAAGCTTCAATTCGAGAATTATCTCCCTCTCGTCTCCCGGCTGACCGTTCTTTGCGAAATTCGGAGTCTGCCGCACAGCCGTCGCAAAATGCGCGTTGCCCCAGCCGCCGTTGCCGCCTCTCGCGAGCACAACCTCCTTTTCGGGGTCGGACATATCCGCAATAATCCGGTTGCTTTCAGCGTCGCGCACAATCGTTCCCTGCGGAACCTTTATTACGACGTCGTTTCCGCTCGCGCCTTTACGGCGTTTGCCCGAGCCGTCCTCTCCCGCGGGAGCGGAATATTTGCGCTTGTACTTAAAATCCATGAGCGTCGTCATTCCAAGCTCCGCTTTAAATATAACGCTTCCGCCTTTTCCGCCGTCGCCTCCGTCAGGTCCGCCCGCCGCGATATACTTTTCCCGCCGGAACGATATCGCGCCGTTGCCGCCTTTGCCGGCCTTTATAAATATTTTCGCTTTATCTATAAACATATCCGTTTTTTTCTCCTTATATTTTCTTTACCGCGTTATAGATATCGTTTTGAATATCGGAAACCGAACGCATACGCGAATTCTTCACACATGCGATCCGCGTCCAGCCGAAACGCTCCGCAACAAATACGGCGTTTTTATAGCTTGTTTCAAGATACGCAAAATCACTCTCGTGAATATCCTTTTCGCTTCCTCCGCCGTATTTATTGGCGCGGTCTTTCATAAGGCGCGCGCCGTACTCCGGCGGCATATCGAGAAATATTGTCGCGTCGGGACGCGGAAGCGAGTATATATTGTATTCCAAATCGTCAAGCCAGTCGAGGAATTTCAGCTTTTCCTCCGCGCTTTCGATTTTACTTGCCTGATGAATAAGATTCGAGGAAACATATCTGTCCGCGATAATTATCGCGCCGTCGTTATAATCCTTACCCCAGTCTGTACGGTACGTCGCGAAACGGTCGGCGGCAAACAGCGTAGAAGCGGCGTACGCGTTCACGTCGGACGGCTTTTTCCCGAAATCGCCGTTAAGGTACATCTTCACAAGCGCCGACGACGGTTTGTCATATGCCGGAAACGATATTCTTTTTGCTTTTTTTCCCTCGCTGAGCAGTTTTTTATACAAAAGCTCCGTCTGAGTCTGCTTTCCGCTCGCATCGACGCCGTCGATCGCTATAAGTATTCCCATAACTTCTCCCTAATTCTGTTTATAATTTTTGCCCTTCGCTACAACAGTCGCCGCAAATTTCGGCAGTTCCATCATTCTGCCGATTCTCCACGGCTCCTTACACAGTCTGTAGAACCACTCAAGACCCGTTTTGCGGAAAAACTCCGGCGCTCTTTGTACTTTACCCGCGAACACGTCAAGGCTTCCGCCTATTCCCATAGCCACGCGCACTCTAAGCTCATCGCGGCGACGGTCTATCCATTCCTCCTGCTTCGGCGCTCCGAGACACACAAAGACTATATCCGCGCCGGAATTATTGATTTCCTCAACAATTTCAGCCTCCTCCTCCGGTTTAAAATAACCGTTGCGAAGTCCCGCTATATTGAGCTTGGGATAATCCTTCAAAAGACGCGCTTTCGCTTCCTCCGCCACTCCCGGCTTTCCTCCGAAAAGAAACAGCTTATGGTCTGTGTAATTCATTTTCTCAAGCACCTGTCTTGCTATATCATAGCCCGCCGCGCGTTCCTTTATCGGCTTTTTCAGTATCTTCGACGCGTAAACCACGCCTATCCCGTCAGCCGTAAGAAGATCGGCGCGGTTCAGCAGCGCGGCAAATTCGCTGTTTTTGTACGCGTGCATAATTATCTCGGAATTCGGCGTAAAAACGGCGTGAAATTTGTCCTCGCTCAAAAAACGCATAATGAGGTCGGCCGCTTCCGATATATTAACCATATCAACATGTACGCCGAGTATATTTACCTTTTCCATAATTTTCTCCTATCTGTCTTCTATTTTTACATATTCCTTTGAGTGAAGCATTGATTTATACGCGGGGCGGATAATTCTTCCGCATCCGATAACCTCCTCGAGTCTGTGCGCGCACCAGCCGACGATTCTTGAAATCGCGAACAGCGGCGTATACATATCCGGCGGTATCGAAAGCATCTTGTAAACAAAGCCCGAATACATATCGACATTCGCGCACATTACCTTAGAGCTGCGCTTAACCTCGGCAAATACCTCCGGAGTAAGTCTTTCTACGGCGCGGTAAAGATTAAATTCCTTCTCAAAGTCGGGATTTTTCTCAACAAGTCCCTTCGCCTTATCCTTTAAAAGAATACATCTCGGGTCGCTGTAGGTATAAATCGCGTGTCCCATTCCATAAACGAGTCCGGAGCCGTCGAACGCTTCTTTTCTCATAATCTTCGCAAGGTACGCTTTTACCTCGTCATCGTCCGCCCAATCATTTACATGGCTCTTGATATCCTCCATCATGCCCATTACCTTCGCGTTAGCGCCGCCGTGCTTAGGACCTTTCAGCGAGCCTATCGCCGCGGCGATAGCGGAGTATGTATCCGTATCCGAGGACGAAACGACTCTTGTGGCGAACGCGGAATTGTTACCGCCGCCGTGTTCCGCGTGGATCATGAGCATAACGTCAAGCATCTCAGCCTCCTCGCGCGTATACTTATTATCGGGACGAAGCATATACAGAAGGTTTTCAGCCGTCGAAAGTCCCGTCTGCGGAGTGTGCAGGTAAAGACTGTTTCCGTCATGATAATGGCTTTTCGCCTGATATCCGTAAGCCGCCATAACAGGCAGACGCGCGATAAGCTCTATCGACTGACGAAGTATGTTTCCGACGGTTATCTCGTCGGGATTCGGATCATAAGAATACGCGGCAAGAACGCTTCTCGCCATTTTGTTCATTATATTTTTGCTCGGAGCCTTCAGTATCATGTCCTCCGCAAAACCGTCGGGCAACGCGCGAAGATTGCCTATAAGGCGCGAAAAATCCGAAAGCGTTCTGCTCTGCGGAAGACGTCCGAACAGCAAAAGATACGCTACTTCCTCAAAGCCGAAGCGTTTTTCCTTCTCGCAGTTTCTCACAAGGTCTGTGACGTCGTATCCTCTGTAACGAAGACGTCCGTGAGTAGGCAGCTTCTCGCCGTCGTCAATATAATAGCCTATAACGGCTCCGACAGACGTCAGTCCCGCCATTACGCCCGTTCCGTCTTCGTTGCGGAGTCCTCTTTTTACGCTGTACTGCTTGAAAAGGTCCTTTTTAAACGGCTTGTAAATATCAGCCGCCGCCTTCTGAAATCTTTCCTGAAGCCTTTCTCTGTCTTCCTTGTTAAGCATATCCTTGCCGCTTCCTTTCCGCCCGCGTTTTCCGGGCAATCAATCATATCAGGCTGAGCTGCGTATCCTCCTTTGAAAGAATACCGCCCGCAGCCGGAATATTCTTTGTTCTGTATTTTCCGAAATTCTCTATACCGCAGTTTTGCGCGTCCATAACCTTTATTACCTTCGCGCCCTTTTTGCGCAGCGTCATCGCCTGAACTCCCTGTGTGCTCTTCGTGGCTTTAAGCGGGATTTTCTCCGTGTTAAGACAAAGCGCTCTGTTATTATCCGACGTCAGAACAACGTCCGTATTGCCGTTTATGAGCCTTATATCGCATATAGGCGACTTATCGCTGTACGCGCCGACGAGCTTTTTACGGTTTGTTTTCGTAGCGTAATTGTTAAGCTTGACCTTAGCCATTTTACCGTTCTCAAACGTAAAGAGCATCTCCCCCTCGTAATCCGCGGTCACAACGATATACAATATTTTCTCGTCCTCCTCGAGTCCGAGTATTCCCGGCAGATACTCGCCCATTGTGCTGACCTTGGCGTCGGCAATGTCATATGTCTTCATCTTATACGCGACGCATTTATTCGAGAAGAAAATAATTTCCGATTTATTGGTCGATTCTATTGTCTGCAAAATCTCGTCGGTTTCCTTCAGCTTATGCTCGGTTGTGCTTGAGCGCAGCGAAACCGCTGAGATTTTCTTCAGGTAATTTTCTCTCGTAAAGAATATCGTAAGCGCGTAATCATCTATATTTTTCGTTTCCTTATATTCGGTTATATCGTCTCCGCTTATGAGCGTCGTCCTTCTGTCCTTTCCGTACTTTTTCGCAATTTGCGTAAGCTGCTTCGAGATTAACTTCTTAACCTCCTTGTCGCTTCCCAGAATACGGTTCAGCTCTTCAAGCTCCTCCATAAGCTTTTCAATATCGGAAATTCTGTTTAAAATATATTCCTTATTCAGATTACGGAGCTTTATTTCCGCGATATATTCCGCCTGAATTTTATCAATTTCGAAGCCGTCCATCAAATTCGGCACAACGTCCGCCTCAAGCTCCGTATGACGGATAATCGATACGGCTTTATCTATATCGAGCAATATCTTTTTCAAGCCCGTCAAAAGATGCAGCTTTTCGCTCTTTTTCTCAATATCATATTTCAGTCCGCGTTTAATGCAGCCCATGCGGAATTCTATCCAGTTCTTGAGTATATCCTTAATTCCCATAACCATGGGATGAGCGTTTATCAGAATATTGAAATTACAGCTGAAGCTGTCCTCAAGCGGCGTCAGCTTATAGAGCTTCGCCATTAACGCGTCCGGGTCGATTCCGCGCTTCAAATCAAGAGTGATTTTAAAGCCGTTTATATCTATTTCATCGCGCGCGTCCGATATTTCCTTAAGCTTGTTCGCCTTTATAAGCTCCATTATTTTACCGATTATCGCTTCGCAGGTGGTAGTATACGGTATTTCAATGATTTCTATACAATTATTGGATTTGTCGTAAACGTACTTTGCTCGCAGTCTGAAGCTACCTCTGCCCGTATCGTAGATGGTCTGCATTTCCTCTTTATTATATATTATCTGCGCGCCGAGCGGAAAATCAGGCGCGGGCATAATGTCAATTATATCCGCGTCCTCATTTTTCATATACGCGATTGTCGCCTCGCATACCTCGCGCAGATTAAACGAGCATATATTGCTCGCCATACCTACGGCTATACCCTGATTAGGGTTAACAATAACGTTGGGGAACGCCGCCGGCAGCAGCGTCGGCTCCTTCATTTCACCGTCGTAGTTATCGACAAACTCAACCGTATTCTTGTTTATATCTCCGAAAAGCTCTTGACATATCGGTTCAAGACGCACCTCGGTATAACGCGAAGCGGCGTACGCCATATCGCGCGAATACTGCTTTCCGAAATTACCCTGCGACTCTACGAGCGGATGCAGAAGAGTTTCGTTTCCGCGCGTAAGACGAACCATCGTCTCGTAAATCGCCGCGTCGCCGTGCGGATTTAGCTTCATTGTCTGACCGACAACATTAGCCGATTTCGTCATTTTACCGCCCAGCAGTCCCATTTTATACATCGTATATAAAAGTTTCCTGTGCGCCGGCTTTAGTCCGTCAATTTCGGGAATTGCTCTGGAAACTATAACGCTCATAGCGTAGGGCATATAGTTCTTCTCAAGCATCTCCGTAATCGGCTGGTCCTCTATCGGCGCGTATTTAATTATCTGTTCTTCTTCCTGCTTCTTTTTCCTCGCCATGATTTCTCCTTTTACGATAAATCCAACTGTTCCATATACATTGCGCCGTTATCGGCGATAAAATCTTTTCTTCCCTGAATATTATCCCCGAGCAGCACGTCGAACATCGCCGCGGTACGCTCCATACTCTCGGGAGTTACGCGTATAAGACGTCTTGTCGCGGGATGCATTGTCGTAAGGCTCATCATATCCGGCTCGTTTTCGCCGAGACCCTTTGAGCGTTTTATATCGTACTCATCCTTTTCCTTTGAAAGCCCGTCCTTCCGAAGCTTCGCGAGAAGCTCCTCCTTCTCGCCGTCCGTATAAGCGAAAAGCTTTTCGCCTTTGCGCTTTGTTTTTGTAATCGTTATCTCATAAAGCGGCGACTCCGCGATAAATACCTTGCCCGCCTCTATAAGCGTGGGCATGAGCCGGTAAATCATCGTAAGAACAAGCGTTCTTATCTGGAAGCCGTCGACGTCCGCATCGGTACAAATTATTACCTTGTCCCAGCGCAGATTGTCAAGACTGAAGCTGTCTATTCCGCGGTTATTCTTTGTCTTTATCTCAACGCCGCAGCCAAGCACGCGTATTAAATCGGTTATGACGTCGCTCTTGAATATTCTCGGATAATCGACCTTCAGGCAATTCAGAATCTTTCCGCGTATCGGCATAATAGCCTGAAATGAAGCGTCGCGCGCAAGCTTGCACGAGCCTAACGCCGAGTCGCCCTCGACGATATAGACCTCGCGCTTGGTCGCGTCCTTACTGCGGCAGTCGACAAACTTTTCAACTCTGTTTGTAACGTCCATCGTACCCGTGAGTTTTTTCTTTATATCTATTCTCGCTTTTTCCGCATTCTCGCGGCTGCGTTTGTTTACAAGCACCTGATTCGCTATTTTCTCCGCGTCGGTCTTGTTCTCGATAAAATATATCTCAAGCTGATGACGCAGAAACTCTGTCATGGCTTCCTGAATAAACTTATTGTTTATCGCCTTTTTAGTTTGATTCTCATAGCTCGTCTGGGTCGAGAACGAGTTTATGACAAGCGCCAGACAATCCGCGACGTCGTTAAACGTTATTTTCGAGTCGTTCTTGTTATATTTGTCGTTCTGCTTCAGATACCTGTCTATAGCGTATACGAACGCGTTTTTAACGGCCTTGTCGGGCGAGCCGCCGTGTTCAAGAAAGCTCGAGTTATGATAATATTCAAGCATATTTACCTTGTTTGAGAAGCAGAACGCGACCTGCATCTTCATACGGTAATCTTCCTTGTCCTCGCGGTCTCTGCCCTCGCGCTCGATTTCCCATGTTTCAACCGTCGTGAAGCCGTCCTCTCCGACAGCCTCCTTAACGTAGTCCGCAATGCCGTTTTCGTAGTAATACTCAAACATTTCCATGCCGGTTTCCGTCTCGTTATACAGAACGAATTTCAGTCCGGCGTTTACCATCGCCTGTTTATCGAGTACATCCTGAAAAAATTCCAGCGGAATATCTATATCTGTAAAAACCTCGGCGTCCGGCTTCCATTTCTGCACCGTTCCCGTCTGAATACTTCTCGTATCCGACTTTTTTAGTCCGCCTATGTTTTCTCCTTTTTCAAAATGAAGAGAATACACTGTCTTATCGCGCACAACGGTTACATCCATATACTCGCTGCTGTACTGCGTCGCGCACGCGCCCAGACCGTTCAAGCCGAGACTGTACTCATACATTCCGCCTTTGTTGTTGTCATATTTTCCGCCGGCGTAAAGCTCGCAGTATACAAGCTCCCAATTATAGCGTCCCTCGCCCTCGTTGTAGTCGAGAGGCACTCCTCGTCCGTGGTCTCTGACCTCAATGGAATTGTCCATAAAACGCGTGACTTCTATAAGATTTCCGTAGCCCTCGCGCGCCTCGTCTATAGAATTTGATAATATTTCAAAAAAAGAATGTTCGCAGCCCTCAAGTCCGTCGGAGCCGAAAATTACCGCCGGACGTTTTCTTACCCTGTCCGCGCCTTTAAGACTTGTTATGCTGTCGTTTCCGTATTCCTGTTTCTTTTTTGGCATAAAACGTATCCTATCCTTTCATAGCTCCGTCTAAATATAGAGCTTTTTGATTATATATTAATTAATTATACTACTATATATCCGTTTTTGTCAAATGCCGCTTGTCTCTATTTGATTAAATGATTATTACAATTCGATTATATTTTTGCTCTTTTATGCAAATTTTATAAAAGAAGACCGAATGACAGAAAAAAAATCATTAATTGCGTAAAATTTGATTTTTCCTATTGTTTTATGCTCATGTTTGTGATAAAATAACGATGTGTACGCGGACAATCTGCGTTTAACAATTTGCAAACGTGAGGTTATAAAATGAATACCGCATATATTTATCTGCAATTATACAGATTATTTGACAATGCGACTCCGGTTCCGATCGACTGCGAACGCCTGTGCGATAAAGCATGCTGTAAAGGGAGTGACAGCGGAATGTTTCTTTTTCCCGGCGAAAAAAAAGTATTTGATTTGCTCAATCCCGAATGGATCAGAATTGGCAGGACAGATTTTTTCTATGATTACAATGGAAAAAAAAATAATGTTCCCATAGCGATGTGTCAGGGACGATGCGACAGATATCAGCGTCCCATGGCGTGCAGGATTTTCCCTCTTACGCCCTATCTTAACGAAAACGGACAGCTCGAAATAATTATTGATCCGCGCGCTAAGGGAATATGTCCTATGGCAAAGGCGTTTTACTTAGACGATTTTGATGAAAATTTTCTTAGAAATGTCAGAAAAACTTTTTCGCTGCTCTCAAAAAGCAAACAGTTTTGCGCGTTTCTTAAGGAATATTCAGCGTATATTGATGAATTCAGACGGTTTTATAAATAGAAGGGGATAGAATTAATGCAGGAAGGTAAAAACGAAAACACCAATGATATTGAAAATTTTGACAATATTATCAGCGAAAATGAGATAGAAGAAAATTACAGCTTCGACGATGAAGAGGATGATTTTGCCGTTGCCTCCGAGCCTGAAGCGGAGAAGGTCAGCTCATCGGAGGTTATCGAGGAGCATGCGGACGCTCTCGAGGAGGAAAACGAAAGAACAAAAAAACGCCGCAGAGAAAACCGCACAGCGTTTATACGGAAAATTAAAATACCGTCAATCATTGTTCTTATTGTTGCCGTATGCTCATTTGTCGCTTTATTCGCCTATGCCCTGACTACCATAAAGGCTGACCGCGTAATGAACAACGTATACATTGAAAATCTTGACGTGGGCGGTCTTACATACGACGAGGCTGTGGCGTCGGTAAGCGCGACATATTTGTTTGAGAAATCAGAAATAACGCTGCAAAACGGCGACAAATCGTTTACAATAAAAGGCTCCGATATCGGTCTGACGGCTGTTCCCGAAGAAACAGCGGACAAAGCGTTCGCCTACTGTAAATCGGGAAACTTTTTCGCGGACGGCTTCAACGCTATGATGCTTCTTTTCAAGGAGCATGTAATAGTTCCCGCACCGCAGGCGGACATGGAGCGTCTTGATGAAAAAATAAACGAATTCGGAAATATCGTTCTCGGCGAGAGAAAACAGCACTCCGTCGAAATCGGCGATGACGGAATCGTTACGATATCCTCCGGCAAAACGGGATATGACGGAGACCCGTCTGCGGCAAGAGAGGAAATACTCGCCGCCATGAATAACGAACAGTTTACCGGCATAAACGTGACATACTCGTCCGCGCCGCCGGATAATATGACCGTCGAAGCTCTGGACGCTATTGTATACAAGGACCCTGTGGACGCGAGATATGAAGTTGAAGGAAATACCGTAAACGTTATACCGGGCGAGACGGGACGCTTTATAAACAAGGAGGAGGCTGCCGCGGCTATACAGAATGTGTACGAGGGCTGCGAGCCGGTAACTCTGCCGTTCTATGTTTCTCAGCCGGACAAAACCGCTCAGACGCTTAAGGACAAGCTGTTTTCGGCTACACTCAGCTCGTACTCCACATCATACGGCACTTCTACCTCCAACAGATGCGCCAACATTGCCCGCGCGGCAAGTCTTATAAACGGCGCCGTTATCGCGCCGGGCGGAGTATTTTCTTTCAACGATACCGTCGGACGCAGAACAACGGCAAACGGCTTCTACACAGCCAAAGAATATGTTGACGGAAAGAGCGTAGACGGTATCGGCGGCGGTACATGTCAGGTGAGCAGCACGCTTTACTCAGCCGTGCTTTACGCCGATATGACAATAGTCGAGCGCCTGAATCATATGATGACGGTAGGCTATATCCCTCTCGGTCAGGACGCCACGGTTTCAGACGGCGGAGTTGATTTCAAATTTAAGAACAGCAGCGAATATCCCGTAAAGATTTCCGCTTACACAAGCGGAGCGACTATTACAATAAGCATAATCGGCACGGACTGGACGCCGCATAAGGAAGTGAAAATTTCCAACACCAGCTCTCAGTCCGGCAAAAATACCGTTGTGCACTCAACAAGATATGTATACGCAGACGGCAGTCTCGTTCAGACGGAAACTCTGAACTCAAGCACTTACATGCCTCACGAATAATGCAGATTGCATAAAGTAATTTATAATAAATTTTTATATTTTATTAAATTACCCCTTGCAAACATTTTCAAAATATGATATATTATACTAAAGTGTACAGCAAAGACGTTGTATAACGGGATAATATTCCGCTATATAGCGTCTTTTTGTTTTAAATTTATAAGGATTGGAGAATTAATATGTTTAACTCGGATTTAACAAGACGTCTCGCCGAGCTGTCGAAAATTGAATTAACGGATGAAGAGCTTGATACTATGACCGCGGATATGACGAATATAATCGCGCTTATGGATAAGGTATGCGAATTTGACTCCTCAAAGCCGCCTTACGCGCTGGACGCGGTAGATTACAACGATTTGCGCGCGGATGAACATAAGGATTCATATCCTACAGACAAAATTGTCGCTAACGCAAAAAATGTTAAAAACGACAGTTTCGTTGTTCCGAAGGTAGTATAAACAGAAGGGATTGATTTTAATGAGCCTTAAAGAGTTAAGAGAAAAGCTCGATAAAAAAGAGATAAGCGCGGTTGAGCTTGCTGAGGAATATCTCGGCAGAACGGAAAAAGCCGATAAAGTCATAAACAGCTACATTACGGTATGCCGCGAAAGCGCTCTGTCAGACGCAAAGGCGGCGCAGGAGAGAATTGACGCGGGGCAGCCGGGAGCGTTCACGGGTATCCCTGTAAGCGTTAAGGATAATATCTGCACCGAAGGCGTCAGGACAACCTGCGCGTCGCGTATGCTTGAGGATTTTGTTCCGCCTTACGACGCCTCTGTCATAGAAAAGCTGAAAAGAGAAAATATAGTAATACTCGGCAAAACAAATATGGACGAGTTCGCTATGGGCGGATCGTCGCAGACGTCGTATTTCGGCGGAGTCAGAAATCCGTACGACACAACACGCGTTACCGGCGGTTCGTCCGGAGGCGCGGCGGCAAGCGTCGCCGCCGGTTTCTGCGCCGCGGCTTTAGGCTCCGACACGGGCGGTTCTATTCGCCAGCCCGCGGCTTTCTGCGGAGTTACAGGCTTAAAGCCGACCTACGGCGCCGTTTCAAGATGGGGACTTATCGCGTTCGCCTCGTCGCTTGACCAGATAGGCGTAATCGCGAAATCCGCCGAAGATACAGGGTACGTTTTAAACGGCATTTACGGCTATGACGCAAACGACGCGACTTCAAGCAAAAAGAGCGAAGGCGATTACACCTCGCTTGTCGGAAGCGGCATAAGCAATCTGAAAATAGGCGTGCCGAAGGAATTTTTCGGGGACGGTCTTAACGGCGAGGTAAAGGCGGCGGTGTTAAACGCTGTTGAATACTACAAAAAACTCGGATGCGAAATAGCCGACGTTTCCCTCCCCTCTCTTGAATACGCCGTTTCGGCGTATTACCTCATTTCCTCAGCGGAGGCCGCAAGCAATTTATCGCGCTTCGACGGAATTAAATACGGATTGCGCTCGGGACTCGGCGAGGATTTCAACGATCTGATTAAAAAATCGCGCCGCGAAGGCTTCGGAAACGAAGTTAAGCGCCGTATCATGCTCGGTAATTACGCTCTTTGCTCCGGCTACTACGATGCGTACTACAAGAACGCGACGCGCATACGCACGCAAATCCGCGAGGAATACAAAACAATATTTGAGCAGTGCGACGTTATGCTCACGCCTACAGCTCCTACAACGGCTTACAAAATAGGAGAGCAGGAAAACGATCCGGTTAAAATGTACCTCGCCGATATATACACCGTGACGGTCAATATCGCCGGACTTCCCGCCATATCGACCACCTGCGGCTATGATAAAAGCGGCATGCCGATAGGCATGAGCCTTGTGGGAAAATCATTCGACGAAAAAACAATCATAGCGGTATGCGACCGCTTTGAAAAGGATTTTGAGAGAAAGGAGGCTGTATTATGAGATATCAGCCTGTAATAGGACTTGAAATTCACGCGGAGCTTTTAACCGACTCCAAAGTATTCTGCTCCTGCCGCAACGAATTCGGCGGCGGCGAGAACACTCGCGTATGCCCGCGCTGCTCCGGTATGCCGGGAACGCTTCCGCTCGTAAATCAAGGCGCGGTAAGGCTTGCCGCAAAAGCCGGTTTCGCCACCGACTGCACCGTTCACAGCTACAGCTCCTTCGACAGAAAAAACTACTTCTATCCCGACCTCCCGAAAGCGTATCAGATTACGCAGTTTGAGCATCCGATATGCACCGGCGGTCATATAACCGTTAAAGACGGGAAAAATATACGGATTAACCGTATCCACATCGAAGAGGACGCGGGAAAGCTTGTACATGACGATTACGAGGGTATTTCTATGGCGGATTACAACCGCTGCGGCGTGCCTCTTATAGAAATTGTAACGGAACCCGATTTCCGCACAATCGAGGAGGTTCAGGACTTTGTCGAGCAGATTGCTCTGCGTCTTAAATACGCCGGAGTGTGCGACGCGAGAATGGAACAGGGCTCGCTGCGCGTGGACGTTAACATTTCGATTATGCCGGCAGGCTCGGAGGTATTCGGAACCCGCGCGGAGCTTAAAAACCTCAACTCTTTAAAAGCAATCGGACGCGCGATTGAATACGAAATAAACCGTCAGGCGGAAATTCTCGACAACGGCGGAGAGGTTATTCAGGAAACGCGCCGCTACAACGACAACCACGGAGACACAAAAGCGCTCCGTTCAAAAGAGGAAGCTCATGATTACCGCTATTTCCCCGAACCTGATATCCCTCCCGTGCTTTTGAGCGACGAGGATATGCGCTCAATCAGAAATTCCATGCCCGAAATGCCGCAGTCGCGGTTCGAGCGTTATACCAAACAGTATGGACTGTCGGACGAGGACGCTTCTCTCATAATTTCAAGCATGGATTTTTCCGACTTCTACGACGAAGCTGTAAAAATCAACCCCGACTACAGGCAGATTTCAAACATGATGCTGGTGGAGCTTAACAGAAATCTGAACGATTCCGAAAAAACAATCGCGGACGTGACCTTCTCCCCCGCCGACCTCGCGGAGCTTGTCAAAATGTCCTCGGACGGAGTCGTTTCAAAGAACGCCGCAAAGGATATTCTTAAAATCATGTTCGACAGCGGCAAAAAGCCTATGGATATCGCCAAAGAAAGCGGATTTATTATGAATAACGACGCTTCGGGACTGGAGGATATTATAGACAAGGTTCTCCGCGAAAATGCCGACAGCGTGGAAAGCTATAAAAACGGCAACGCTAAAATATTCGGATTTCTTATGGGACAGGTTGTCCGTCTCGCCGGAAAAGGCGCCAACCCGAAGCTGGCAAAGGAGTTGCTCAGCGAAAAACTGAAATAGATTGGAGTGTTATATATGCAGAAAATAGACGGCTCACAGCTCATAAGCGAAATTTCTCTCGAAGACCTCGAAAAAGCCGAAGGAAAATCGGTTACATTTTGCGCTTGCGTACACAAGCTGCGAAAAATGAGCGGCTTTACATTCGTTATACTGCGTACGGGAAGATATATCCTGCAGTCGGTATATATGAAAAAAAGCTGCGAGGGTGATTTTGACGCTCTGTGCGAGGGCGCGTATGTAAAAATCACGGGAACCGTTAAAAAGGAGGAACGCGCCAATTACGGCTGCGAGATTACGCTCTCGTCGTTTAGTATACTGTCAAAGCCGAAAGCGGACTATCCGCTGCATGTTTCCTCAAAAAAGCTCGGCTGCTCGATTGAGACGTCTATGGAACACCGCAGCGTGGCTCTGCGCCATCCCGAACAGAGAGCCGTATTTAAAATCGCCGAGGGCGTTGTTTCGGGCTTCCGCGAGTTTATGCTTAAAAACGATTTCACCGAAATTCACACGCCCAAAATCGTCGCCGCAGGCGCTGAAGGCGGAGCGAATATTTTTAAGCTGAAATATTTCGGTCAGGACGCTTATCTCGCGCAAAGTCCGCAGTTTTATAAGCAGACGTGCGTCGCGTTCTTTGACAGAGTTTTTGAGATTGCGCCCGTTTACAGAGCGGAGAAACACAACTCAACCCGCCATCTGAACGAATATATCGGGCTGGACTTTGAAATGGGATTTATAAACGATATGCACGACGTAATGGCGATGGAAACGGCAATGCTGAAATATGTCATGAACTACCTCAGAGAAAACTACGCCCACGAGCTTGCAATGCTTGAGGCGAAGCTTCCCGTAATAGACGCTATTCCGTCCGCGACGTTTTTCGAGGCGCTCGATATTCTGGGCAAATCGCACAACCAGTTCGATCTTGACCCGACCGACGAGGTAAAATTATGCGAATACGCCAAGGAACATTATAACAGCGAGTTCATATTTGTGGAAAAATTTCCGGGGCTGAAACGTCCTTTCTACGCGATGGACTCAAAGGACGACCCAAAACTCGCCGAAAGCTTCGATCTTCTGTTCCGCGGTCTCGAGATTACGACCGGCGGTCAGAGAATACACGATTATGACGAGCAGATTGAAAAGCTCAGACGATATCATATAGACCCGGAAGCTCTCGGCGCGTATACCGAGATACACAAATACGGCATGCCTCCGCACGGAGGTCTCGGAATTGGTCTTGAACGCGTCGTTATGAAGCTTCTCGGTCTTTCCAACATACGCGAGGCAAGTCTCTTCCCGAGAGATATTCACCACCTTGACCCGTGATTGACTATTTTGCATAATTTAATAAGAAGAATACGACAGTAAATTTTGCAACTTGCATATTGACAAAACGCCGAATAGTGGTATAATAACTATATATTGATTTTAAATAAACAACTCAACAGCTGATTTTTGAATAAGACAAAGGTGTTTTATATTATAAAATATAATTCGCCTTTTTTTCATAAACAGCTGAAACTTAGCACAGTCTAACAAATTTTTAGGAGGTATTAAAAATGAGTAATGTTGCGGAAATTTTCGGCAGTAAGGTGTTTAACCTGCCCACAATGAAGGAGCGTCTTCCGAAGGAGATTTACAAATCGCTCGTAAAGACAATCAATGACGGTACGAAGCTTGATATTAACGTCGCGAACGCCGTCGCTCACGCAATGAAGGAATGGGCAATCGAAAACGGCTGCACTCACTATACGCATTGGTTCCAGCCTATGACGGGTCTGACCGCGGAAAAGCACGATTCGTTTATTCAGCCTACGGATGACAGAACGGTTATCATGGAATTTTCGGGCAAGGAGCTTGTTATGGGCGAACCGGACGCGTCCTCGTTCCCCTCGGGCGGTCTGAGAGCCACCTTTGAAGCGAGAGGCTATACGGCATGGGATCCTACATCATTCGCTTTTATAAAAGACCATTCGCTATATATCCCCACCTCCTTTGTCTCATATACCGGCGAGGTGCTCGATAAGAAAACGCCGCTGCTTCGCTCCGAGGCGGCGATTGACAAGGCGGCGAAAAGAGTTCTCGCTCTATTCGGAAAATATCCTAAGAGAGTTGTCGCGTACGTTGGTCCCGAGCAGGAATATTTCCTTGTTGACAAGCGGCTTCGCAACAAGCGTAAGGACCTTCTTCTGACAGGCAGAACGCTGTTCGGCGCAAAACCCGCGAAGGGTCAGGAAATGGACGACCACTATTTCGGACAGATTAAGGAAAGAGTCGCCGACTTTATGAAGGAGGTTGACGAGGAGCTTTGGAAGCTCGGCGTATTTGCTAAAACAAAGCACAACGAGGTGGCTCCGGCTCAGCACGAGATAGCGCCTGTTTTCTCGACAACCAATATTTCCTCCGACCATAACCAGCTCACTATGGAGGTACTGAAAAAGGTAGCCGACCATCACGGTCTCTACTGCCTGCTTCACGAAAAGCCGTACGAGGGCATCAACGGCTCTGGCAAGCACAATAACTGGTCTATCGGCACGTCGGACGGCGAGCTTCTCTTAAAGCCGGGCAAAAAACCCGAGCAAAACGTTCAGTTCCTGCTGTTTTTGGCCGCTGTTATCAAGGCTGTCGACGATTACGCCGATATTTTGAGAGTTTCCGTCGCGACAGCCGGCAACGACCATAGACTCGGCGCTAACGAAGCGCCTCCGGCTATTATCTCCATGTACTTAGGCGACCAGCTCGCCGCTGTAGTTGAACAGCTCAAGAGCGGTCACGGAGTTAAATACGAGGAAGGCAAGATTATCGAAACGGGCGTTGAGTCGCTCCCCGATATAGAAAAAGACACCACCGACAGAAACAGAACTTCTCCGTTCGCGTTCACCGGAAACCGTTTTGAGTTCCGCGCGCCCGGATCAAGACAGTCTATCGCGGGTATCAACATCGTTATTAACACTATCGTAGCGGAAACGCTGACGGAAATTGCCGAGAAACTCGAGGGTCAGCAGAATATTTCAAAGGCGGCTCTTGAAACGGCTATTCAGATTTTCAAGGATCATGACAGAATCATCTTCAACGGCAACGGCTACAGCGACGAATGGGTTGCAGAGGCTGAAAAGAGAGGTCTGTACAATCTTAAAACAACTCCGGACGCTATGCCGTACTTCGTTACTCAAAAATCGATCGACCTTTTCACAAAGCAGGGCGTATTTACCGAGGTTGAGGTTAAGACGCGAGGCGAAATCATGATGGAGGACTATAACAACACAATCCATTTCGAGATGCTGACAATGCTCGAAATGGCTAAGCAGGAAATCCTTCCGGCTTGTCTCAAGTATACAAAATTTGTCACGGACGATATTTCCTCGAAGAAGGCTCTCGGTCTCGACGCTCCCAAGGAGCTTGAAAAGGCGAAAAAGCTCACCTCACTTACGGAGGAGCTTATGGCAAAAATCGACGCGCTCGACGACGCCACCGCTGTTCCGTCTCTCGACGCTTACGCTGTGGGTATGTACTATAAAGATACCGTCATTCCCGCGATGGATACGCTGCGCGAAACCGCGGATGAGCTTGAAACCATAGTTTCAAAGGAATTTTGGCCGTTTCCGACATATACGGATTTGCTCTATCTTATATAACAGAAACAACTGAATGAAAATTTTAAAAACGAGGGTTTTAACCCCTCGTTTTTTGTTATCGATAAATCGTCTAAAGAACCGCCGGATACCGAAAAATATTGTATAATTTATCCATAGACAAAAAAACAGAACTGTGGTATATTTATCTATAATATCATTATTAAGAGGTTTCATCTAATGTTAAAGCTAACAAAATCCGACAAAAGTATTCATTATACAATAATTCTTGTAATTATGCTTGCAATCTGCTTCGCGGCGGCGTTCGTCGGGGTAAATAAAATCGCCGAGATTTCCTGCGCGGAAACGCTTGGCGATATTGCCGACAATATGGCGTTAAAAGCGGAAAACAGTCTGCAAAGCAACATTGAAGAATTGGAGATAATAGCGGATCTTATATCCTCTCATCATACGACCGACGCGGCGGACATTGCTTCGCACCTTAATTCATTCAAGCGCCGAAGTCAGACGTCTTCGCTTGCGGCGCTTCTTCCCGGTGATGAAATCATATATCCCGACTATCCTGAATTTGTTTTCGACAGCATACCTAATTTTGAAAGTGAAAAAGAACGCGCGCCGTATATTTCCGCGCGCAGCGGAGAAGAAAATAAATATATTTATTTCGCTGAGCCGTTATTTTTGACCGAAAGCGATGATATCGGCGGAATTTTGTACGGATTTCTCGATCTTAACGCTTTATCGTCATTGTTTCCCACTTCGGCTTACAACGGGCAGTGTCAGGAATATATAATCGACGGCGCCAACGGCGATTTCATTATGGACACATGGCATGAGGAGCTTGGAAATGTGAACGATCTTGGCGAAAGGAAAACTAAGCCGGGTTACGGCGCGGATAACGATTTGATCAAAGTAAGCGAAGATATGGCGAACGGCGTAGGCGGATATGTGATATTCCGCTCAGAAACCAGCGGCGATTTTTTTCATTCCGCTTATCGTCCGGTAGGCGACGGGAGATTTTCGGTAATGGTAATGGCGCCCGAGAGCGTTGTTTTTGCCAAAGCAGATAAAATAAAGCATATTTTTCTTGCTTTCGCCGCGGCGGATATCGCGGTTTTATCTGTATACTTCTTTACGCTTCTGGCGGGAGTGCGCAAGCGCGAACGCAAAAACGATATGCAGCTGGCGAAAACCGTTTATATGTACGATATTCAGAAAACGCTTTTTGAGGCTTACAAGGACCCGAAGCTTATGGTAAAGGCGTTAAAAAAGACCGCTGAAGCGGTGAGTGCGGAGGGAGCGATACTGGCGTCGTATAATTCCTCTTCGGCGAGCGACGTATTCGTATGGCGTTCCGAAAAGTCAAAGCTGAGCGATATTATTCCCCCTGAAAAATTCGTCTTAAAAAAGGAAATAATAGAAAAATTGAAGCGCGGCGAAACCGTAACTCTGGATGATGGAAGCGTTAACGACGATAAAACCGCCGAAATAATTAATACGCTGCTTACTCCGGTACTGGATAATAACGAAGAACTTGTCGGAATACTGGGAGTAGCGAATCTGAGGTATGAACATGAAGAAAACGTCGAGCTGCTTAAGGCCGTATCGAGAGACTTTATGATGGCTCTGCGCGATATGGAATCCCACAATCTTATAGTTAGGATGGGTACGATAGACCCTGTAACGCGGCTTAAAAACCGCGCGGCTTATCAGGAAGCCCTCAAGAGGCTCGCGTTGATAAGCAAGGGAATGATCTGCTGCGTTTACATCGACGCAAACGGTCTGCATAACCTCAACAACAGCCTGGGACACGCGGCCGGCGACGCTATGCTAAGATACGTCGCGGCAAAGCTGAAAGCCGCTTTCGGGGAAGATACATTCAGGATAGGCGGCGACGAGTTTACAGCCTTCCTCTTCGATACGCCGTCCGAAAAAATTGACGACGTCATACGCGCGCTTACGGAGAATATAGAGCGTAGCGGCTACAGCGTTTCAATAGGATATTCGCTTATGGAAGCGCCGGTACGTACGGACAGACTGGTAAGAACCGCGGAGCAGGAGATGTACGCTGCAAAGCGCCGTTATTACAGCGAGAGGAAGAACGTCGAAAAAACCCGTGAGATGAACAAAAAGCTCGAAAAAATTCTTTTGGATAAGAAGGACTCCGACAACTTTTTAAAGATTATTGCGTCGTATTTCCTGGGCGTTTACGTTGTAAATCTTGCAACGGACAACACGCGTACCATCTACATACCGGATTATTTTGAAAAAATGCTTAGGCGTTCCGATTTCAAATTCAGCAAAGCGCTGCGCCTTTATGCCGACGAATATGTAGTAGCCGAGGATAGCGAGAAATTCCTGAAGCTTTTCGACTATTCGGCGATAGAACGCACGCTTGCCGGCGGAACCGCCGAAATAGCGTACAGCAAACCGAACGGCGATACCATAAACGTAAAAATATTCAAAGCCGAGGATTATTCCTCCGAAAAAAAAGAAACCTTCTGGTTGTTTGAACTGCACAATAACGGCTGAAAAACGCCGCCGGATATTGAGTTCTAACAATTTGATAATTTTATTGAGGTTAAGTCAATAGACAATCAAATAGGCGCGCGCTATAATTGATTTATAGGATGGCGTCAAAACGGAAAGCGGGTTTACGGTTGAAAAATTGATAACGATACTTTGTGAACGCGGTCATTTTACGACAGGGAGCGATTTGTATGTCGCGAATTTTTTAAAAATATCTTGACATTTCGCTTTTTATATGCTACAATATCAAGGTAAGTAAGAAACGCGGGAGTGGCTCAGTGGTAGAGCGTCACCTTGCCAAGGTGAACGTCGCGAGTTCGAATCTCGTCTTCCGCTCCATTAAAAAAGGCGTTGCGTAAGCATCGCCTTTTTTAATTTGGTTAAACTCAAAAACCGGCGTTTCGCCCGATTTTCTCTATTTCCCCGTGCTTCCGAAGCCGCCGTTGCGCTCGTCGCTTGCGTCATCGTCGAACGTTATTCCGTATTCCACGAATATTCCCTGACAAAAACCCGAGCCTTTATTCAGCGATACGGTTTTATCCTCGTTCGTGTCGTTAGTTATTTTACAGAATATATGTCCCTCATTGTCGCTGTTGTAATAATCGCTGTCGATTATGCCGACAGTGTTGTTTAGCTGAAGCCTGAACTTAAAGCCGAGACCGCTTCTCGGGTAAATTTTCAGAACCCACCCGTCGTTTATCTTTACTCTTATTCCCGTCGGAATTTTCACTGTTTCGCCGGATTTAAGCTCAAACGTCGCGGGCGAATAAAAATCATAACCCGCCGAACCGGATGTAGCGCGCTTCGGAAGTTTTATATCGTTATAAATTTCCTCAATCCCGTCCGTCACATAGAACGTATCGGCCCAGTCCTGTTTAAACCGTTCAAAGCTTACCTTTTCAAATTGCGCGATTCTTTGCATATTACTCCTCCATTCTGCCGTTTATTTTTCACGTTATTTCATTACAAGCACTATCTTCCCCAATTCCAAGCTCTTTTTTACGTCTATTACCTTCTGATTCGAGCTGCCGCGCCACGGAATTCTGTTATCCTTTAACTTCTCAACAAATTCTCCGTCAACAAAAACGTCAACCTTCTCCATAAAAGGGAGATCCTTTACGTCCTGCCACTCATATCCGCTGTACATCCATATAGTCTTATCCGGAAATTTTTCAGCTATTTCCTCAATAAGCTCTCCGACTTCTTTTCTGTTCATCGTATGCAGCGGGTCGCCGCCGCTCAGAGTTATTCCGGAAATATAGTCCCTTTCAAGTTCGTCAAACACCTCGCGCTTCGCAGCGTCGTCAAATTCAATACCTCCGTTTATATCCCATGTTATCGGATTTTGGCAGTTTGGGCAGCGATGCTCGCATCCCGCAACCCACAACACCACGCGCAGACCGTCGCCGTTGAGCATATCGTCCTTTGTTATGTTGTGATAACGCATTACATACTTTTCCTTTCAGCTATTTCCGCCATTTTGGCGCTGTTAAGTCTCGTATCGCCCTTGACGCGCGAATACGACAGATATCCGTTCATACGCTCAATTTTCGTAAGGTTTTTGCTTCCGCATTTCGGACATATATCCATGTCGAGCTCCTCGTATCCGCAGTCGTCGCAGTACGCCAAAGACAAATTCACGCCCTCGTAAAAGCCCATATCCATAGCGCGTCTCACAAGCGTTTTTATCGCTTCTTTGTTATAGCTTATCGGGTATTTTACGTATTGAATTTTTCCGCCGTTGGAAAGCTCCCAGAAACGTTTTTCAAAGTTCTGTTTTTGAATCGGCGTTATATCCTCCGTTACATGGCAATGAAAGCTGTTTGACACATATTCCCTGTCCGACACGTTTTCAATCACTCCGTATTTCTTTCTGAACTGCTCCACCTGCAAGCCGCAAAGCGACTCCGCCGGGGTGCCGTAAATCGCGTAAAGCTTTCCGTCTTCCTCCTTAAATTTGTTCACCATTTCGTTTATATGCTCAAGCGTTTTAAGCGCAAATTCGCCGTCCTCGACAAGCGATTTCTTATTGTAGAGCTGCTGAAGCTCATTAAACGCCGTTATTCCGAAGGAAGCCGTAGCCGATTTTAAAAGCGGCTTAATTTTATCATGTATGCCAAGACGTCCTCCGTAGAAACCGCCTTCGCAGTATGCGAGAGGATTTGTAGACGCGCGCATTTCGCCAAGATAATCGTATGTTCGAAGATGCAACTGTCTTATAAGCTGCAGATAATAATCAAGAACCTCAAAAAAGTCCTTTCCCTCCTGGCGAGACTTCGCAAGTATCATCGGCAGATGAAGCGAAACCGCGCCTATATTGAAGCGTCCGACAAAAATCGGAGTATCGTTTTCGTCAGCCGGCTTTATACCGCCTCTTTCATACCACGGAGACAGAAACGCGCGGCATCCCATAGGCGATATAATCTTTCCGTACTTTTTATACATCGACGGTACATATCCCTCGCCCGTAAGGCTGAGCCAGTCGGGGTACATCGTCTTGGACGAGCATTCGATTCCCGCTTCAAATACATCCTCGAGTATCTTGCCTTCGCCGTGAAGATTTTCATCGTACAGAAATACAATTTTCGGGAAAAGCACCGGCTTTTTATGTCCCTTTTTCCCCTGACCGTTCTTTCTTACGTTAAGCATGGTTATCGACGCCATTTTAGCGAAACGTCCCGTTCCCGTGCCTACCGTCACCGTTATAAACGGATAGTCGCCGCGGCTGGAGGAAACGGAATTAAATTTATACTCCCAACCCTGGAAACCCTGTTCAAAATCACGCTGAATGTCCCGCATCGCCACTTCCTCCGCCCTCTCGCGGGAAAGCCCTAAATCCGTGTACTTCTCAATATATTTTTTATACGATTTTTCCGCGTAAGGCTCGAGAATAAGGTCGGCGGAGGGTACTGTAAAACCGCCGTACTGCTGACTTGCGGCGGAAAGCACTATGTCGCCTATAACGTCAAAGGCAACGTCGAGCGTTTTCGGCTCGTTATACCACAAATTTCCCATTTCAAAGCCGCCCTTTAAAACATTTTCCACGTCGAAAAGACAGCAGTTCATCGTATCGCGTCTCGCGGACATATCGTGTATGTATATATATCCGTCGCGGCACGCCTGAAGCTCCTCCGTCGTAAGGAAAAACTTTTTATAAAGCTCCTTGTTGAGCTGGTTGAAGATAAGGCTTCTCTTTGTGGAAACAAGGGCGCTGTCGGTATTGGAATTTTCCTTGTCGCCTATGTACATTATAGACTGGCTCTTTTTGTAAACCTCGTCGAGCATCTGAACGAAATCCTGTTTGTAATTTCTGTAATCGCGGTAGCTTTTTGCAACCTTCGGATTAACTCTCTCAAGCGCGCCCTCTACAATATTGTGCATTTCGGCAATCTGAATTTCCTCCTTGCCCATTTTCTTCGCTTCTTCTTCGACGAATTTACAGATAAAGTCAATCTCCTCATCCGTAAATTTCACAAGCGCGCGGAACGCGGATTTATTTACCGCCACAACCACCTTTTGCACATTAAACGGTTCTTTTGTGTTATCTTTCTTAACTACTTTCATCTAAAATTCCCCTTTTATAATAATATATACCCTCCGAAATATAACCACAATATCTTGTGGTTATATAACTGTTTTTTTATTATAGCGCCCCATATCTGTTTTTTCAATAACAGACTTATTATCAATTTTTTACAACAATGTTACATCGCTTTCTCCCTCGCCGCTTCGGTAATATTTGCCCGTCAAAACAAAAATTACATGGCTAACAAAATCCGTTTTGAAGATACTATTACTGTAAAATTCGGAGACAAAACGCGAAAGTTCTCTTCACGTCGGTCTCCGACCGGATTAAATTTGCTCGCGCGATATTTTGCGCGCCGGCGTCTCGCAAAACGCACATGCGCAATAATAATCTCTTGTCATTCCTTTCCCTGCGGCGAGAGATTGAATTTAATTCCCAATAGCGCCGGCGCGGGGCGGCGGAATGGAGATTATTATGAAATTACTTCTTAAAGCGACATATCTATTTTTACTTGGGATTTACGCCGAAACATATAAACGCGGCTTCGACGCGGCGGTGGACAGACGCGTAAAAAAAGGCGGGAACATCTCCTGCGCCGCTTTGACGCGAAAATCCGACAGGAGCTACGGTCTGTACGTAAAATTCAGAGAATACGAGAACGATCTTCGGCATGAGATCGATATAAAAAAGCTCCGCGATAAGACAAAATAAATTAGCGCGCCGAAACATTTTGCGGCGACGTTTCAGCTTTTTTGTGCAATTTTATTAAAATTTACCGGACTGACGTTGTAAAAAAACCATATCTTTACACTTATATAAAAAAATATGCACAAAACATACAAAATATTGTGTATATAACTTGATTTTATCGGATAAAAGTGATATTATATATTTATGTATGTAACAAATACACCAAGAAGCGCCTATGCGCTTCCGAAAGACAAACAATAAGAGGAGGAAAAATTCCGATGGGAAGAAAAATGAAAACCATGGACGGTAACAACGCCGCCGCTTACGCTTCATACGCGTTTACGGACGTCGCTGCTATCTATCCTATCACACCATCATCCACAATGGCGGAAGTGACTGACAAATGGTCGGCTGCCGGTCAGAAAAATATTTTCGGTCAGACTGTCAAGGTTGTGGAAATGCAGTCAGAGGCGGGCGCCGCGGGCGCTGTTCACGGCTCGCTTACGGCGGGCGCGCTTACAACTACTTATACGGCTTCGCAGGGTCTTCTTCTGATGATTCCTAATATGTATAAGATTGCCGGCGAGCAGCTCCCCTGCGTATTCAACGTATCGGCGAGAGCGCTTGCTTCACATGCGCTTTCAATTTTCGGCGACCACAGCGACGTTATGGCGTGCCGTCAAACAGGCTTTGCAATGCTCGCTTCAACAAATCCGCAGGAAGCTATGGATCTCGGTGCGGTTGCTCATCTTACGACAATCAAGGGCAGAATTCCGTTCCTGCACTTCTTCGATGGTTTCAGAACGTCGCACGAGTATCAGAAGGTTGCCTGCTGGGATTACAAGGACCTTGCCGAAATGGTTGACTGGGACGCTCTTAACGAGTGGAGACATTCGTCTCTCAATCCCGAGCATCCCGCTCAGAGAGGTACGGCGCAGAACGGCGACGTATTCTTCCAGGCAAGAGAAGCATGCAACGAGGCTTATAACAAGATTCCCGCTATTACTCAGGAATACATGGACAAGGTTAACGAAAAACTCGGCACGGACTATAAGCTCTTTAACTACTATGGCGCGGCTGACGCTGAGCAGATAATCGTAGCTATGGGCAGCGTCTGCGACACAATCGAGGAAACTGTCGACTACTTAAACGCCAACGGACAGAAGGTAGGTCTTGTTAAGGTTCGTCTTTACAGACCGTTCTGCGCTGATAAGCTTATCGAGGCTATCCCGTCAACCGTTAAGAAAATCACGGTTCTTGACAGAACAAAGGAGCCGGGCGCTCTGGGCGAGCCGCTTTATCTTGACGTTGTCGCGGCTCTTCAGGAAAGCGACGCATTTAAGAACGTTTCCGTATATGCGGGTCGTTACGGCTTGGGTTCAAAGGACACAACCCCGGCATGCATAATCGCGGCGTTCAAGAACACAGAAAAGAAACACTTCACAATCGGTATTGTGGATGATGTTACAAATCTTTCGCTTGAGCTTGACGAGAATCCCGACACAACTCCCGAGGGTATCACAAGCTGTAAGTTCTGGGGGCTTGGCGCTGACGGTACCGTAGGCGCGAACAAGAACTCGGTTAAAATTATCGGCGACCACACAGATATGAATGTACAGGCTTATTTCGACTATGACTCAAAGAAGTCGGGCGGTCTTACCTGCTCGCATCTTCGTTTCGGTCATCCGAAAATTACGTCTACATACCTTATTAATAAAGCTGATTTTGTTGCCTGCCACAAGGCTTCATACATAAGACAGTATGATATGGTTTCAGACATTAAGCCGGGCGGCGTATTCCTCTTGAACTGCTCATGGAATGCCGAAGAGCTTGAAAAGCATCTTCCGGGTCAGGTTAAGAAGTATATCGCCGACAACAATATTCAGTTCTATACAATAGACGGCGTTAAGATTGGTAAGGAAATCGGTCTCGGCAACAGAATCAACACTGTACTGCAGTCGGCATTCTTTAAGCTGTCGGGTATCCTTCCCGAAGCCGACGCTATTCAATACATGAAGGACGCGGCTACCGCTTCATACTCAAAGAAGGGCGACGCTATCGTTAAGATGAATCACGACGCTATCGACGCCGGCGCTCAGCAGGTTGTTAAGGTCGACGTTCCCCAAAGCTGGAAGAACGCTGAATACGAGGATATTTCGGTTAAGCACGAGGGAGACGGCGAGCTTACAAAGTATGTAAACGATATTCTCGTTCCGATAAGCCAGTTCAAGGGCGCTTCGCTGCCTGTTTCGGCATTCTCGGCTTATCAGACAGGCGAAGTTCCTCTGGGCAGCGCCGCTTACGAAAAGAGAGGCATTGCTATAGATGTTCCGGAGTGGAACAGCGAAACCTGTATCCAGTGCGGCAACTGTTCATATGTATGTCCGCACGCTTGTATCCGTCCTGTAGTTCTTACCAAGGAAGAGCTTGACAACGCTCCCGAGGGTATCAAGTATAAGAACGCTATGCAGCTTGACGGACTCTACTACACAATGGCTGTTTCGGTTCTTGACTGTACAGGATGCGGAAGCTGCGCTAACGTATGTCCTGTTAACAACGCGGGCAAGAAGGACCCGGCTCTTACGATGAAGCCGCTTGACACTCAGCTTAACGAGCAGGCTAACTTTGATTACGCGGCGGCGCTGGGTGAAAAGCAGGCTGTTCTTGACAAGTTCCCCGCTACTAAAGTTAAGGGTTCACAGTTCAAGAAGCCGTATCTTGAATTCTCAGGCGCGTGCGCCGGCTGCGGCGAGACGCCGTATGCGAAGCTCGTTACACAGCTGTTCGGCGACAGAATGTTTATCGCGAACGCTACAGGCTGTTCTTCAATCTGGGGCGGCTCCGCTCCGTCAACGCCGTACTGCGCTGATGAAAAAGGCAACGGTCCCGCATGGGCTAACTCACTGTTTGAGGACAACGCCGAATTCGGTCTCGGCATGTTCATCGCTCAGGATACGCTTAGAAATACAAATATCGAAAGACTGGAAAGAATTGCGGCTGAAAACGCTGACGTTAAGCCGGCAGTTGATAAATTCATCGAAACAAAGAACGAGGCTGCCGCTAACAGAGTCGCGACTGATGAACTGCTTGCGGCAATTACAAACATCAATTCGGAAGACGCTAAGAACGTAATTGCCGACAAGGAATATCTCGCTAAGAAGTCATGCTGGATTTTCGGCGGCGACGGCTGGGCTTATGATATCGGCTTCGGCGGCGTCGACCACGCTATCGCTTCGGGCAGCGACATAAATGTACTCGTATTCGATACAGAGGTTTATTCAAACACAGGAGGTCAGTCGTCAAAGGCTACGCCGACAGGCGCTATAGCTCAGTTTGCCGCGGCGGGTAAGGAAGTTAAGAAAAAGGATTTGGCCGCTATCGCTATGAGCTACGGCTACGTATATGTCGCTCAGGTTGCTCAGGGCGCCGACCAGCAGCAGCTCCTTAACGCTCTTATCGAAGCCGAAAGCTACAACGGTCCTTCGCTTGTTATCGCTTACGCTCCGTGTATCAACCACGGTATTAAGGGCGGTATGAAGATTGCGCAGACAGAGGAAAAGAAGGCTGTTCAGGCAGGCTACTGGCACCTGTTCAGATATGACCCGAGACGCGCTCTTGAAGGCAAGAATCCGTTCCGGCTTGATTCAAAGGCTCCGACAATGGATTACGAAGACTTCATCATGGGCGAGGTTCGTTATAATTCACTTGCTCGTTCTAATCCGGAAAGAGCTAAAGAGTTATTCGCTAAGGCTAAGAAGAACGCGGAAGAAAAGTACGCGAAGCTTGTTAAGCTGGCTGAGGAAAACTAATTATATTACAAAACAGGAGCCGATGCGATTACCGCGCATCGGCTCCTATTTATATTCCTATTTTTTATATATCGCTTACTTTAATTTATACGCTATATCGTTCCAGAAAAGCTCTTTTTCAAAGTCCTCAACCTTTGTATCCGCGCCTATGTGAACAAATTCAATATCCATCATCTGCGCCCAATCCTTCATCATTTCGGCAGTTATGTCATAAGACAGAACGCTGTGATGCGCTCCGCCTGCCTTAATCCAGCATTCAGCCGATACGGCAAGCGACGGAAGCGGCTTCCACATAACTCCCGCTACGGGAAGATTCGGCATCGGCTTCAGCGGATTGCATGCCTTAATATCATTTACGATAAGTCTCATTCTTCCGCCCATGTCGATAAGCGATGCTACTATAGCGTCGCCGTTTTTAGAATCAAAAACAAGTCTCGCAGGATCGCCCTTACCGCCTATACCAAGCGGATGCACCTGAATTTTCGGCTTGTCAGCCGCTATGAGCGGACAAACTTCAAGCATATGAGCGCCCAAAATATGCTCGTTACCCTTTTCAAGATGATATGTATAATCCTCCATAAATGCCGTACCGCCGTTCATGCCCTCAGCCATAGCCTTCATAATCGCGTCCATAGCGGCGACCTTCCAGTCGCCCTCCGCGCCGAAACCATAGCCGTCAGCCATCATATTCTGAGCCGCCAGTCCGGGGAGCTGTTCAAGTCCGTGAAGCGTATCAAAATGCGTTACAAACGCTCTGTAGCCGTATTCCTCGCATATTTTTCTTATCGCGATTTCTTCCTTCGCCTGATAGCGCACCGCGTCGATATTATCGGCGTCCATAGTATATTTACTCTCGTACTCCGCCATCTTGGCGTCTGTTTCCGCGTCCGTAACCTCGTTTAAAACGTCGACAAGGTCGCCTACCGCTCTGTACTCAACATCCCAGCCGAATTTAATCTCAGCCTCAACCTTGTCGCCCTCCGTAACGGCAACCTGACGCATATTGTCGCTGAAGCGCACCATTTTCAGTTCCTGCGAAAGAGCGTATCCGCACGCGCTTCTCATCCAGTTTGAAAGCTTTGTCTGCGGCTCCTCGTCCTGCCAGTAGCCTACAATAACCTTTCTGGGCATTCTCATTCTCGTTCCGATAAAGCCGTGTTCCCTGTCGCCGTGAGCGGACTGGTTAAGATTCATAAAGTCCATATCAATCTCATTCCACGGAATTTCACGGTTAAACTGCGTATGGAAATGGCAGTACGGCTTTTTGAAATTCTTCAATCCGTTAATCCACATCTTTGACGGGCTGAACGTGTGCATCCACGTTATAACGCCCGCGCACTTATCATCGTACGACGCTTCCTTAAAAATCTTTGTAATTTCTTCAGGCGTCTTTACTGTCGGCTTCCAAACAATTTTACAAGGCATTTTACCTGAAGCGTTAAGTCCGTCTACCATTGCTTCGGAATCTTTCGCTACCTGATCGAGCGTTTCCTGTCCGTAAAGAAACTGGCTTCCCGTAATGAACCAAAACTCATATTCTTTTATTGATTTCATTTTATTCTCTCCTTTGCTCATAAAATCTTATTATAAATATTGTATATTAAATATCGTTTTTTTCAATATATTTGTCAGACAATTTAGTTAAATTTCCCGATACTTTGCCTGTCCGATTTCATAAAGATTACCGCCTTCGCAGTCTATCAGCACAACAGCCGGAAAATCCTCAACCTCAAGACGGCGTATCGCTTCCGTACCCAAGTCGTCGTAAGCGACAATCTCGGCTTTTTTTATACGTTCCGCGATAAGCGCGCCCGCGCCTCCTATCGCTCCGAGGTACACGGCTCCGTTTCTTATCATCGCGTCGACAACCTCTTTACTTCTTGCGCCCTTTCCTATCATGCAGCTTAAACCGTTATCAAGAAGAAGCGGCGTATACGCATCCATACGTCCCGACGTTGTCGGTCCGCATGAACCGATTACCTCGCCCGGTTTTGCGGGGCATGGACCCGCGTAATAAATTACATTGTCCTTTAAAGCAATCGGAAACGGCTCGCCGTTTTTGAAATTGCGCGTCATGCGCTCATGCGCCGCGTCGCGCGCGGTATATATGACGCCGGTTATAAGCACGCTGTCTCCCGCTTTTAATGTTTTTATAATGTCCTTTGAAATGGGCGTTTTTATTCTTTTTTCCATAATTACTCCTCCAGAAAGTCCTCAACGCTGTTGAGTATATACTCCGCGCCTGATTTCATGAAATATCCGCGCGCTCTCCTGCCTTGAATTCCCGTAAGCACGGCGCAGAAATCCGCGCCCATCGCCTTTGCCGCCAGAATATCCGCGCCCGCGTCGCCGACAACAAGCGTTTTCTTTATTTTAGACTCGTCATAATCGCCCCGTATAAGCCTTTCATCATCGTAATCCGTTCCGTACAGAGCTTTTAAAAACATATACGGATGAGGCTTTGTCAGCGTGTTGCACCGCAGCCGCTTTTCAGCCATGACAACGTGGTCGTAATTGCACAATCCGTCGGGCGCAAAATATTTTTTTATATCCCACTTCCGCAGAGGCAGAATCATTTCAATATACGGTCTGCCCGTACCGGTGCAGACGCGTTTATACCGGCTTAAAAGGCGCAGCGTCACATCAAGACGCTCTTTATTTACGATAGGCTCTTCATCATACAAAAGTCCCGTTTTGCCGCTGTTCAATGGCGGATATCCGAAGGTATCCGTAAAGAGCTTATCGCCCAGGAACCACATCTGAAAAATGTCGCGCATAGCTCTCCACATAAACTCATTGCGCCTGAGCCGGAAATAGGAAAAACCTGTTTTTTCAGAACACAGCCGCGCAAGACTGTCATACTCGTCAATAATATTATCCGACAAGCCCTTGGCGTATTCCAATACCTCGCCAAAATCGCCCCAGCCGTCTACACCGGAGCATATCCACGAAATCAGCACAGTTACATATCCCAAATCCCAGTTGGAATTTACGCCCTTGCTTTTCAGAACGCTTATCAGCTCGTCGGAGCAAAATACATTTTCGCGTATCATCGGAATACACCGCGCGCATTGACGCGAATCAATCCTCCTTTGACAGTTCCAGTTAAGGTACTCCCAAACCGTAAGCGCGGCGCAGTTCCAGTAGTTCTGCTCGCTTGTTATCACGCCGTCCATATCAAATATGACAGTATCGTACTTATCAAGGAAATTTTTCAGTCTCATATTATCACCGATTTTAAACAGGGACACTAAATTTTAGCGTCCCTGTTTTTTATTCTGTTACCCATTCAATTTTTCCGGCTACGCCCGCCGTTTTGCCTTTTCTGCTCTGCGTTATCTCAAAAGCATTGTTCAGCGCGCCGCCTAAGCTGCGGAATATCGCCTCCCAAATATGGTGTCCGTTACGTCCCTTTAAAAGGTCAACGTGCAGAGTACACATCGCTCCCTGGGCAAAGCCTTCAAGAAAAGTTTCTAGATCGTCGGTATCCATACCTTCAACTTTTTTGGCAAGCTCCGCGCCGTGATAATCAATATCGCAGTACGCTCTCGACTCAAAGCTCACGGCTGTCTGAGCCTTAGCCTCGTCTATAATACCGACCGCGTCGCCAAAGCCGGCAGCGCCATCCGCTCGGTCAACGTATTCCTTTGCCGCCTTGCCGAGCGCGATTCCGAGGTCCTCGCATATAACATGCGTCAGCGCAAACTCGTCAAGCTTCACATCCGCTTCAATATTAAATCCGCCTCGCCACGCAATATGCTCAAGCATATGATTAAGAAACTGCAGAGGAGTTTTTATATATTTTCTGTAATCCTCTCTGAGCGGCGCAAAATCAAGCGTAACGCCCATTTCCGATTCTGTTGTTTTTCTGGTAACTTTTATTCGCTCCATAATTTTTTCTCCTGTTATTTACGTTCCTTAACCGCAAGTCCGTGGGTATCAAAGCCTTCTACCTTTGCAAAACGGTACGCATACTCTCTTACGTTTTCAAATCCGTCCTTTGACGCATATCCTACTGAAGAACGCTTTAAAAAGTCCTGAACGCTTACCGAAGAATACGTCTTCGCAAAGCCGCCCGTAGGAAGTATCGCGTTTGGTCCGAGAACAAAGTTGCACAGCGTAACAGGCGTGTAATCGCCCAAAAGAATCTCGCCCGCGTTCTTAATCTTAGGAAGCGTGTCAAACGGCTTCTCCGTCATTACCTCCATATGCTCGGGAGCGTAATCGTTTACGAAATTAATTGACTCTTCAAGCGAATTTGTAAGAATAACTCCTCCGTATGTAGTCAGGTTTGTTTCAATAAATTCTTTTCTCTTTTGAGAAATCTTTTCAAGCTGACGGTTTACGATAGGAATAACCTTGTCAATCAGCTCGCGCGAATGCGTTACAAGAAGCGCCGCGCTGTCAGGTCCGTGCTCCGCCTCGATCATCCAGTCGAGAGCAACCTTTTCCGGGTCGGCTTTTTCATCGGCAAGAACGATTATCTCGCTCGGTCCGGCGGGAAGTCCGGCGTCAATGTGCTGCGCCAAAACTCTTTTCGCAGCCGTTGCGTAGCTGTTGCCGGGACCTATGATTTTATGGCATTTCGGGATCGTCTCCGTTCCGTACGCGACGGCGGCGACAGCCTGAATACCGCCGACTTTATAAATTTCGGTGATTCCTATGATTTTCGCCGCGCAGAGAATAGCGTCGTCAACCTCGCCCTTTTCATTCGGAGGAGTCACAACTACAATTTTGGGAACCTTCGCGACGACGGCGGGTATGCCAAGCATGCACAAAACAGACGGGAACGAGCCTTTTCCGTGAGGAACGTACAGGCACACATCGACTATCGGCGTTGTCTTCTCTCCCACCATCAGTCCATCGTCAACCATCGTAAACCACATTTCCTCGGGAAGCTGCTTCTCATGGAAGTCGTATATATTCTTGTACGCGTACTCAATCGCTTCTCTCGTTTCAGCGTCAAGACGCTTATATCCCGCGTCGATTTCCTCCCGCGTTACCTTCATTTTATCGGCTGTAAGCTGTACATGGTCAAATTTTGCCGTATACTCTAAAACAGCTTCGTCTCCGCGCGCCTTAACGTCGTCGCTGACTTCCCGGGCAACCTTCATCTGCTCGGTAATATCAAGCTCGGCGCGCTTCATTATGAAGTCGTACTGTTCCTTTGTCATGTTTGAAAGCTCATAAATATTCGGATTCATTCTCTTCCTCCCGTTATTTATTTAAGAAAATCCTTTACCTTATCGTAAAATGTCTTTTTTTGTCTATAATTTTTGTCTTCATCAAAATCCCTAAGAAGCTCCTTCTGCTTTAAAGTCAGATTTCTCGGAACTTCAACGTTCACCGTGACATACTGGTCGCCGCGCGTCTTACTTCTCAGATATGGTATACCCTTGCCCTTTAAGCGGAATTTAGAACCTGTCTGAGTTCCCTCCGGTATATTAAGCTCTACGCTTCCGTCAAGGGTCGGCGCTTTAACCGTCGCGCCGAGCGCCGCCTGAACAAAGGTAATAGGCATATCTATAAACACATCGTTTCGTTCACGGCGGAAAATTTCATGCGGACGCACCCTTACGGTCAAAAGCAAATCGCCGTTCGGACCGCCCTTGACTCCCGCTTCGCCCTTGCCGGAAAGCTGAATCGTCTGTCCGTTATCTATACCCGCGGGAATCTGTACTTCAATCAGTTTGTTCTTTCTTACCGTACCCGTTCCGCGGCACTCGCGGCACGGCTCCTTTATAATCTTACCTTCGCCGTGACACTGAGGACATGTCGTTTCGGTTGTCATATAGCCGAGAATTGTTCTCTGCTGCGTCCGGACGCGTCCGGTTCCGTGGCATTGCTGACAAGTCGTTACGGAAGAACCCCTCCTTGCTCCGACGCCGCCGCACGCGTCGCATTTTTCCTGCGATTGTATATTCATTTTTTTTACACATCCGAAAGCTGCTTCCTCAAAGCTTATATCTATAGCCTGACGTATATCGTTTCCGCGTCTCGGCTCGTTTCTGCGTCCCCCTCCGCCGAAACCGCCGCCGAAGAAATCGCCGAATATATCGCCGAAGTCAAATCCCGCGCCGTTAAAGCCGCCGCCCGCGCTGAAGTTCGGGTCAACGCCGGCATGACCGAACCGGTCGTAATTGGCTCTCTTATCCTTATCGGAGAGTACCTGGTAAGCCTCGTTGACCTCCTTGAATTTCTCCTCGGCTTCTCTGTTGCCGGGATTCATATCGGGATGGTACTTTTTGCTCTGCTTTCTGAACGCTTTTTTTATCTCATCGTCCGAGGCTCCCTTCTCTACTCCGAGAACCTCATAATAATCTCTCTTTTCAGCCAAATTGTTCACCTGCCATTATAATTTTACCATATTTTTTTCGGTTTGTAAACCCTTAAAAAGGGCTGTTGCATTTTTTAATGCAGCAACCCTGCTTAAGGATTTTCTAAATTTTATTTATTCTCGTCGTTGTCTACTTCCTTGTAATCCGCCTCGTAAACGCCGTCGTTATTCTGCGCGCCCTGTGAAGCGTTCGGGTCGGCGTTCGGAGCGCCCTGCGGATTGGCTTGACTGTACATCTTTTCGGCTACCGAATAAAATTTCTGCTGCAGCTCTTCCGTCGCGGCTTTTATTGCCGCGCTGTCAGCGCCTTTCAGCGCTTCCTTAACCTTATTAACCTCCGTTTCAACCATCGACTTCGTAGCGTCGTCAATCTTGTCTCCCGCGTCCTTTACGGTCTTCTCGCACTGGTATACAAGCGATTCCGCGTTATTTCTGATTTCAACCTCTTCCTTGCGCTTCTTATCCTCCTCGGCATATTTCTCAGCCTCTTTAACCGCTCTGTCAATATCCTCGTCGGAAAGATTCGATGAAGCTGTGATCGTAATCTTCTGCTCGTTGCCTGTTCCGAGATCCTTTGCGCTTACGTTTACGATACCGTTCGCGTCTATGTCGAACGTAACCTCAATCTGCGGAACTCCTCTCGGAGCCGGAGCAATACCGGTAAGGTTGAAGCGTCCCAGCGTCTTATTATACTGAGCCATTTCTCTCTCACCCTGAAGAACATGTACCTCAACGCTGGTCTGACCGTCAGCCGCCGTAGAGAATATCTGTGATTTATTTGTGGGAATAGTCGTATTTCTCTCAATGAGCTTTGTGAATACGCCGCCCATTGTCTCGATGCCGAGTGAAAGCGGAGTTACGTCAAGAAGGAGAACGCCTGTTTCCTCGCCGCCGAGAACGCCCGCCTGTCTCGCGGCGCCTACCGCTACGCACTCGTCGGGGTTAATACCCTTGTGCGGCTCCTTGCCCATTTCCTTTTTGACAGCTTCCTGAACAGCCGGTATTCTCGAAGAACCGCCTACAAGCAAGACCTCGTCTATCTTCGACGCGCTTATTCCCGCGTCCGACATCGCGTTTCTGATCGACGTAAGCGTTCTGTCAACCAAATCAGCGGTCAGCTCGTCAAACTTAGCCTTTGTAAGCGTAATATCCATATGCTTCGGACCTGAAGCGTCAGCTGTAATAAACGGAAGATTTATATTTGACGTAGTTGTGGTCGAAAGCTCGATCTTCGACTTTTCCGCGGCCTCTTTAAGTCTCTGCATAGCCATCTTGTCCGTTGACAAATCAACGCCGTCGCTCTTTTTGAATTCAGATACAAGAAAATCTATAATTCTCTGGTCAAAATCATCGCCGCCGAGATGCGTGTCTCCGTTGGTGGAAAGAACCTCGAATACGCCGTCGCCGATTTCAAGGATTGACACGTCAAAGGTACCGCCGCCAAGGTCGTATACCATAATTGTCTGATCCTTATCGGTCATGCCGTAAGCAAGCGCCGCGGCCGTAGGCTCGTTTATAATTCTCAGAACGTCAAGTCCCGCGATTTTACCCGCGTCCTTTGTTGCCTGACGCTGCGAGTCGTTAAAGTAAGCCGGAACCGTGATGACAGCCTGACTTACCGTCTCGCCGAGATACGCTTCCGCGTCCTGCTTGAGCTTTGTAAGAATCATAGCCGAAATTTCCTGCGGCGTATATGCCTTGCCGTCGATTGTGACCTTCTCTGTCGTTCCCATTTTTCTCTTTATCGACATAATCGTTCTGTCAGCGTTCGTTACCGCCTGACGCTTAGCCACCTGACCTACGATTCTTTCGCCATCCTTCTGAAACGCTACAACCGACGGAGTTGTTCTTGCGCCCTCGCTGTTTGTAATGACGTTCGGACTTCCGCCCTCCATAACCGCCACGCAGCTGTTTGT
Source organism: uncultured Clostridium sp. (assembly GCA_964426905.1). GTDB lineage: Bacteria > Bacillota > Clostridia > UBA1381 > UBA1381 > Hominilimicola. Next base: position 77,087 of record CAYRSG010000001.1, read on the forward strand.
CGTTCCCAAGTCAATACCTATAATCTTTCCCATTTTCGTTTCCTCCTTGACATTATTACATTTACTTAATTAACTTTTCTTTTATGATTTTTAATTCGCTACCTTAACCATACTATGACGGATAACGCGTCCGTCTTTATACTTATAACCCTTCATAAGCTCCTCGACAACCGTATTGTCGTCAATCGTTTCGTCCTCAATATGCATAACAGCGTTATGCAAATTAGGGTCGAACTGTTCGCCCTCGGCGTTTATTTTCTCAACTCCGAGCTTTTGAAGCGTATCGTTGAACTGCTTTAAAACCATTTCGATTCCCGCTTTCATCTTCTCTCCGTCGTCGGAGCTTACCTCGACGGCAAGAGCTCTTTCCAGATTATCTCCTATCGGGAGAATCGCCTCAACGGCGTCTATTACAGCGTCTCCGTAACGCATATCCTTTTCACGCTGCGAGCGTTTCTGAAAATTGTCATACTCAGCGTAAAGACGCATGTATTTATCATTCTGCTCCTTCAGCTTTTCCTCGAGGGTATCCTCGGGCGATTTATTCTGAGCTTCCTCATTCTCTTCGCTGCTCGCGGCGTTCTCTTCCTCCGAGTTCTCTTCGTTTATTTCTTCTTTGTTCTTGTTCATATGACGTCCCCCTCTCCGCTTATTCGCCGTCTATATAACAGCGTAATATTTTATCTATTTCATTCGAGATAAGGTCAAGACTCGCAAAAACCTTCGAGTAGTTCATACGCTTGGGTCCGATAACCGCCAGTTTGCCGCTGCCTTTATCTCCGAGCGAATAATCGACGCTCACAAGCGAGCAGTCCTGCAATATCTCAAAATCATTTTCCTTTCCTATTTTCGCCTCTATGCCACCCGAGCTGTTCGTATCCACAAGCTTCGCAAGCTTTTCCTTATCCTCCAGAAACGAAAAAATCTTCTGCGCTTTTTCAACGTCGCTGTACTCGGGATATTTTAATATGGATTTTGCGTTGTTTACATATATCTCCGTTTCGTCCTCAGATATTATTGTTTCGTACACAAAATGCATTATGTCGATAAGAACCTTCGGGCGAATCGGCAGTCTTTTTTCAACTTCTTTCTCTATATTCTGAAGTTTCCCGAATGTTATATCATCCGCCGTGAGTCCGGCGAGATTTTCGTTAAGAACCGCCGCTAGCCGAACGCAGTTTTCCTCGTCGATATCTATGTTCATAACACAGCTTTTTACCGTTCTTGTCACGACTATAAGCATGACCGTTTGAGATGAAATTAAAACAAGGTCTATCTTCTTTATTTCAAAATTTCTCTCCTTAGGTCCCGTAACAACCGTTGTATAGTCGGTTAGATTTGACGCTATCGCTCCCGCGTATTTTACCAGCTTCTCAAGCCGGCTTACGTGCGCTTCCAAAAGACTTTGAAGCTGCGCGACAGCCTCCATTCCAAGCTGATATTTCCTCATAAGCGAATTGACGTAAAACCTGTAGCCCTCGTCTGACGGAACGCGTCCGGCAGAAGTATGCGGCTGTATCAGATATCCCATTTCCTCAAGGTCAGCCATTTCGTTTCTTATGGTAGCCGAGGAAAGTCCGAGATTTTCTTTCTTGGAAATCGCTCTTGAACCTACAGGCTCCGCGGTTCCTATATACTCGTCGATGATTGCCTGGAGGATTTTTCTTTTTCTGTCGCTCAATTCCATAAAACAATCATCCCTTTCTCTAAGTTTGTATAAGATTTTTGTTAGCGCTCTCATTCCTTGAGCGCTAACAACTATAAGATACCACTATTACCCTCGATTGTCAAGTCATTAAAATAACTTTTCATAATTTATTAACAATTTATACAAATTCATATTCACACGGAAGTATTCCGTATAAATATATATATGCCAGCGCAAAGTAAGAACGACGCGGGGATTTTACGTCAAATTACGGCGCGGCAATTAATCAAAGCGACTTATTACCCGTATTTTTCCGCCAGAATTATGCCGAAAATTATCAGTGCGCCGCCAAAATACTGCGACGTCGTCATGGTTTCTCCGAGGAATAACGCTCCGAGGATGAGCGTCGTAATAGGCTCCATCGCGGATAATATTCCCGCCGTCGACGCGCCCTCGTAACGCACGCCCGCTTGAAAAAGCGGTATTGCTCCAATTGTTATAAGAACAGAAATAATCGCCGAGAAAATCCATGCCGAACCGTTCATTTCCCGAAAATTCAGGCTATTTGACGCTGCGGCAAAAATAAAAGTTCCGACGCTCATTATAATCATCAGATAGAACGTCAGCTTTACATAATCCATACCGCTCAGTCCCGAATGGTCTATATAAATAACGTAAAAGCTGTAAAAAACGCCTGACAGCACGGCAAGTATTACGCCTATTTTATCAGCCTTGTCGGTAAGGTCGACAAACAAAAATATCCCTATTGTTACAAGCATAACAGCCGCTAGCTTAAATTTATTGATTTTTTCGCGGTAGATAAACGTCGATACCACCACGACGATAAGCGGATATATAAAATGAAGCGTAGTCGCAAGTCCTGTGGGGATATACTCATAGGCTGCATAAAGCGAAATAATCGACAGCGAGCCGCCTATAAACCCAAGCGCCGCAATATGAACGGCTTCCGTTTTGCTCAGCCGAAACGACTGTCCTCTCAAAAACATCAGAACAAACAAAAGCGGAAGCGTCAGGAACGTACGCAGAAAGGTCAGCGTAATTCCGTTCACTCCGCACTCATACGCGTTTACGGCAAGCGCCGGCGCCAGTCCGTAAATAAACGCTGAAAGTATAAGACAAATTTTGCCCTTGCTCAAAGATAACTCCTCCTTAACGAAGAAGCCTGCCTATATCGTGTCAAGTTCCTTCATCCAGATTTCTGCGGAGGCGTCGGACGGCATACGCCAGTCGCCTCTCGGAGAAAGAGCGACACTGCCGACCTTCGGTCCGTCCGGCAGACATGAGCGTTTGAACTGCTGTGAGAAAAAACGTCTGTAAAAAAGTTTAAGCCACTCAAGAATTACCGCTTTGTCATACACGCCCTCAAAAGCAATCTCCGCTAGACGGAATATCTTCTTCGGACTGAAGCCAAAACGCGTGAGATAATACAGAAAAAAGTCGTGAAGCTCATACGGACCTACAATATGCTCCGTTTTCTGAGATATCTTTCCGTCCTTGGGCGGAATAAGCTCCGGGCTTACGGGAGTATCGAGAATATCCCTAAGCGTCTTTTTCAATGTTTCGTTATTCGTGCGGTTCGCCTCGTAATCGACAAGATAGCGAATAAGCGTTTTCGGAACTCCGGCATTCACTCCGTACATCGACATATGGTCGCCGTTATACGTCGTCCATCCCAGAGCCAGCTCCGACATGTCGCCAGTACCTATTACGAGACCGCCGTTCTTGTTCGCTATATCCATCAATACTTGCGTTCTCTCGCGCGCCTGGGCGTTTTCATAAGTCGCGTCGTACACGTTATCCGCGTGCTCTATGTCCTTAAAATGCCGCTTTACGGCGTCTGTGATATTTATCTCTTTAAGCGTTACGCCAAGCGAGGACGCAAAATTCACAGCGTTATTATACGTTCTGTCCGTCGTACCGAAGCACGGCATTGTCACCGCCGTTATATTCTTTCTGTCCAGCGGCATACTGTCGAACGCGCGCGCCGCGACAAGCAGGGCAAGCGTCGAGTCAAGTCCGCCGCTCACGCCTACGACGGCTGTTTTTGCTTTTGTATGCTCCAAACGTTTTTTCAGCCCCATTGACTGTATCAAGAGAATTTCCTCGCTGCGTTCTTTCCTCTGCTCTCCGTCTGACGGCACGAACGGCAGCTTTTGAATATTACGGGTAAGGGGCGTTTTTTCGCTGTTTATGTCAAGCTCGGCGATGACGTAATCCTCCCCGCCGCTCATCTTATAAGTATTGCTCTTTTTTCTCTCACCTACAAGTCTTTCCAAATCTATCTCGCTGTATACGCACTCATTGGTAAATTTTCGGCTTCTCGCAAGAATTGTTCCGTTTTCGGCAATCATATTATCGCCCGAAAACACAATATCGGTGGTTGACTCGCCGTAACCGGCGTCGGCATAGACGTATCCGCAGTAAAGTCTCGCGGATTGGCTTTTAACAAGCATTTCACGGTAATCAGCCTTTGCAATGATCTCATTGCTCGCGGAAAGATTAGCGATTACCGTCGCTCCCGCCAAAGCGTGCTCGGCGGACGGCGGCGAGGACGTCCATAAATCCTCGCATATTTCAACAGCAAACGTGAAGTCGCAAGCCGCGTCCGATTTAAACAGTATGTTCGCTCCGAACGGCGTCTGCTCTCCGTTTATATTTATATATTTTACCTTTTTTTCGCCCTCGGTAAAATGACGCATTTCGTAAAATTCCGAGTAATTCGGAATATTCAGCTTAGGAACAAGTCCTTTTACGCGTCCCCGATTTATTACGGCCGCGCAGTTATACAGCGTCTGACCCACAACGTAAGGCAGACCTATAACAGACGCTATATCGCAATTTTCAGTATCTCTCGCAATTTTCAGCAGAGCGTCCGCGGCGGAGGAAATAAGCGTTTTTTGCAGAAATAAATCTCCGCATGTATAGCCGGTAACGCAAAGCTCCGGAAAAACAATAAGCTTTACACCGTTATCCGCCGCGCCGCGTATGGCTTTTATTATATTTTCAGCGTTATAATCCGTGTCCGCGACCTTTATATCGACCGTCGCGGCGGCGCATCTTATAAATCCGTCTTTCATTTTTATTTTCCTTTCTTTATCACGCCGCGGGAAATTTTTACTGTCCCTGAACCTGCGTTTTCAGCGTCCCCTTTTAGCGTTTACTTCTTGCCTGAGTTTTTCTATTTCTTCCTCTGTTATCGTCGTCATTCCCGAACGCTTACACTCTGAAAGCCGGTTGAGATATTTTTCCGCTTTATCGTATTTCCCAAGCTTTACGGCAATCTGCGCGCCGTGATAATTGCCTTCAATAAAATGACTGTAATCCTTATTCGCCATCATTTCGTCGGAAATCCGTTCGGCGTCCTCAAATCTCGAAAGCCTGTAATAGCAGATTGATAAATTGTCAAGTATATCCCGATTCTCGCTGTTATAATCGTACGCCTCCTCGCACACCGCAAGCGTCTCCTCAGGCGGATCGTTACGAAGGAGCTTAAAATATCCTATCATCCCGTAAAGATTTGAGGTCTTATATCCGCTCTCATACAAATCCATAGCTTCCGAGAGCGCCTCGTCTATTCTTCCCTGTTTATAATATACCATGCACCTCTGCTGCCTTGCAATATTCTTTTTCTCCGGATCAAGCCCTTTTACCCTTATAATCGGGTCCAGAACCTTTTCCGCCTCGTCCGCATAGCCCGTGCGAAGAAGTATATACGCGTACGATGATTTTGTTTTTACATTTGTTCTGCCCGTGTTATACGCTTTTTTGTACCACTCTCTCGAAGCGTCCTCGTCGCCCGCCGCGTACGCCATGTTGCCTTTCATAGCGTAAAACGACGGCAGAAAATGATAAATTCCGTAAATAACAAGCAGCGCGACGGCGGCTATACCCAGCCACACGTTGAATTTAAACGCAAGTATTACGACGATTACGCCCAATATAACATATAAAATTGCCATTCTATCTCCTCCCGTACTTAAAAACGGCATTCTAAATGCCGTTTTTTATAAGATAATCAAAATTCCGCGCTTCCTACCGTTCTCGGGAACGGGAGAACGTCGCGTATGTTTGACACGCCCGTAATATACATAACGGCTCTTTCAAATCCAAGACCGAAGCCGGCGTGCTTATTTGTGCCGTACTTTCTCAAATCAAGATAGAACGAATAGTCCTCCTCTTTGAGTCCAAGCTCCTTCATTCTTGACGTAAGCGTATCATAATTTTCCTCTCTCTGGCTTCCTCCGATAATTTCGCCGACGCCCGGAACAAGCAAATCCATTGCCGCAACCGTCTTTTTATCATCGTTGAGCTTCATATAGAAAGCCTTTATTTCCTTAGGATAATCCGTTACGAAGAGCGGACGCTTAAATACCTGTTCCGTCAGATATCTCTCATGCTCTGTCTGCAAATCGCAGCCCCACTTTACGGAATAGTCAAACTTGACCTTGCCTGCGGCCGCGTCGTCCTCAAGTATCTTTATCGCCTCAGTATAAGTTACATGAGCGAAATCGCTGTTTACAACATGATTGAGTCTGTCAAGAAGTTCCTTGTCAATAAACCGGTTGAAGAACTGCATTTCCTCGGGAGCGTTTTCAAGACAGTAATTAATGATATACTTCAGCATATCCTCCGCAAGCTCCATATCGTCCCGCAAATCCGCAAACGCAATCTCCGGCTCGATCATCCAGAATTCCGCCGCGTGACGCTGAGTATTTGAGTTTTCCGCGCGGAATGTCGGTCCGAAGGTATACACGTTTCTGAACGCCATGCAGTACGTTTCGACATTAAGCTGACCGCTTACGGTAAGATTCGCCTGTTTTCCGAAGAAATCCTTTGAATAATCAACCTTGCCGCCGTCGGTTTTCGGAAGATTATTTAAATCCATAGTTGTAACCTGGAACATTTCACCCGCGCCCTCGCAGTCGCTCGCGGTGATTATCGGGGTGTGAACATATACAAAGCCGCGCTCCTGAAAGAAGCGGTGAATTGCGTACGCAATCATCGAGCGCACGCGGAATACCGCGGAGAACGTATTTGTTCTCGGTCTTAAATGCGCGATTGTACGGAGGTACTCAAAGCTGTGACGCTTTTTCTGAAGCGGATAATCGGGCGTCGACGCGCCGTCGATAACAACGCCTTCAGCCTTCAGCTCAAACGGCTGCTTCGCCTCCGGCGTAAGTACAAGTATACCCCGCGCCGTTACCGCCGAACCGATATTCAGCTTTGAAAGCTCCGCAAAATTATCTAGCTTGTCAGCCTCGATTACGATTTGCAGATTTTTAAAAAAGCTGCCGTCGTTCATCTCGATAAATCCGAAATTCTTTGATATTCTGATGTTTCTTATCCAGCCCGATACGGTTATTTCCTTATCCCCGTACTTATCGGTTTCTCTGTACAGACTTTTTATTACAGTTTTCATTCTTAAAAATTTATCCTTTCGATTATAGTAGTTTTATGCCGTTTTTCTCGCATCCGGCGCGCATATCCTCCGGCCATACGGACGACTGAACCTCGCCTATATGCGCCTTGCCGAGCATAAACATGCACAGTCTTGACTGACCTATTCCTCCGCCTATGGTATAAGGAAGCTCCCTGTTTAAAAGCTTTTTGTGGAAGTCAAGCTCAAGCCTGTCCTCGCAGCCCGCAATCTTTATTTGCGATAAGAGCGAATTCTCGTCAACACGGATTCCCATGCTCGAAAGCTCGTACGCCATATCAAGAAGCGGATAATAAACAATTATATCGCCGTTAAGCTCCCAGTCGTCATAATCGGGCGCTCTGCCGTCATGCTTCTTGCCGGATTTCAAATCCTTTCCTATCTGCATTAAAAATACGGCTTTCTTCTCGCGCAGCAGTCTGTTCTCTCTCTCCTTAGGCTCAAGCTCCGGATACATATCCTCAAGCTCCTGAGTCGTTATAAATGTAATCTCCTCCGGGAAATTATTCGCAATATCCTTATAGTTCTGGCAAACTCTGCTCTGAGTTGACTTCATCGCCGTATAAATCTTTTTTACATAGCTTTTAAGCGTATCAATATTCCTGTCAGACTTATTTATTACGGCTTCCCAGTCCCACTGGTCAACATACATCGAGTGAAGGTTATCAACCTCCTCATCGCGTCTTATCGCGTTCATGTCGGTATAAAGTCCCTCTCCTTCGCTGAAGCCGTATCGTCCGAGCGTCATTCTCTTCCACTTCGCGAGCGAGTGAACAATTTCAAGCGTCGCGCCGCCGATACACGGCGCGTCAAAGCTCACGGGACGCTCAACTCCGTTCAGGTTATCGTTAAGACCTGTTTCGGGGCGCACAAAAAGCGGCGCGGATATGCGCTGCAAATTAAGCGCTGCGATAATCTCATGCTGGAACGTGTCCTTTATGAATTTTATCGCTCTCTCCGTTTCCCTTCCGTCAAGGCGGGGATTATAGTTTTCGGGAATAGTAAGTGACATTTTTCATTCTCCTTTATCTATTATTTCAATACTGTCAAGCGTCTGTTTGAAATTCTGACGTATGGCGCTGAGATATTCCTTGCGCAGGACGTCGCGCTCAGCTTTTTCCTCATCGGTAAGTCCGACCGTCTTTGCCTTATGAGCAAGCTCGTTAATTCTTTCTATTTTCTTTCTTTTCAAAAGATTACCTCCCCAAGAAAATATCGCTGTAATCTATTGTAAACCATTTTTATAAAAATTTCAAGTACAACATGCGGACAAAGTGCAAAATTCTCATAATATTCATAATATATATTACAAAACGCGGAAAGGAGGAGCTCACAATGGGAGAATGCTGTGAAAGAAATAACGGCTGCTTCGGCGGCTGCGACTTTGATCTTGATATGATTCTTTGGGTTCTTATCATCATCGTTATCGTTACATGTATGTGCAACAACTAACCGTATGACGCGACGGCTGCCGGTTAACCGGCAGCCGCTCGTTTTATTTCATCTTCGAATCGCCGCGCCCCATATCCATTTCATAGCCTGCCCGTTCAACGCGTCCTTTAAGGCACATTATACACTGCGCCGCTTCGTCGCCAGTACATATTTTATTATCATAAAGGGAATAGTCCTTTCGCACATTTACCGGCGAAAGATTTGGCATAACAACATTTGCTCCCGCCGAAAATCCCTTTTCGCGTCCCATCGGGTCGATAGTCCCGAGCGCTGTGGTTGACGGCAGCAAAACCCGCGGCAGCAGCAGTCTTACAAGCGCGAGCATTGTAAGCGTCAGCTCGAGCGTGCCGGCGCTTTTATCGGCGAACGGGCTGTCCTTATGCGGTATAAACGGTCCTATTCCCACCATATGCGGCTGCAAATCCTTTAAAAACAGCAAATCCTCCGCAAGGTTTTCGCTCGTCTGATACGGCGAGCCTACCATAAAACCGGCTCCAACCTGATATCCCAGCTCTCTGAGATTATACAGGCACTGCTTGCGGTTAACGGGAGACATATCTTCGGGGTGCAGACGCGCGTAATGCGCGTTATCCGCGGTTTCATGCCGGAGAAGATATCTGTCCGCGCCGGCGTCCCTGTACGCTCTGTAGCTTTCCTTCGTTTTTTCTCCTATGGAAAGCGTTACGGCGCAGTCCGGATATTTTGATTTTATTTTGTATATAATATCGCACATTATTTTATCCGTAAAATAATTATCCTCTCCGCCTTGAAGAACATACGTATTAAATCCGAGCCGGCGTCCCTCGACGCAGCGCTCGAGGATCTGCTCTTCCGTCAGTCTGTAGCGTCTCGCGTTTTTGTTTCCGCGTCTGATTCCGCAGTAATAGCAGTTATTTGCGCAGTAATTTGTAAACTCAATAAGCCCGCGTACATAAATTTTTTTCCCGTAATGCGCGTCGCGTACAGCCGCGGCTTCGCTTAAAAGTCCGGATGACGGCGAAAATTTATTTTCTTCTATTATATCGGTAAGTTCTTTTTTATTCATTGACTGTATATCCATACTATCATCTCCGTACATAATTATAATACATACCGCGCTTTTTATCAAGCATATATATTTTGCCGATTTTATATTGACTATCCTTGATGAAATGTGGTATAATATTACTGTTGTAATAATGATCGGAAAAATTTTAAATTGGAGGTAAAATTGTGGCAAAAGCTAAAAAACTGAAAATCATACCATTGGGCGGTCTTGACGAAATCGGAAAAAATCTGACCGCCTTTGAGTTCGGAAATGAAATTATAATGGTAGATTGCGGTATGGCTTTCCCCGATGACGATATGCCCGGCGTAGATATGGTAATAAACGATATCTCCTATCTTGAAAAAAACTGGTCGAAAATCAAGGGCATCTTTCTAACTCACGGTCATGAGGATCATATCGGCGGTCTGCCTTACTTTCTGAAGGCTATAAATGTTCCGGTTTACGGCACAAGACTTACAATAGGTCTTGTCGAGCATAAGCTGAAGGAGCATAATCTTTTATCAAGCGTTAAACTTATCCGCGCAAAATACGGAAACGTTATAAGCGCGGGGCAGAATTTTTCTGTCGAATTTATCCGGACAAATCATTCTATTGCCGACTCGGCTGCTCTGGCGATTAAAACGCCGGTCGGAACAGTTATTCACATGGGCGATTTTAAAATTGATACAACTCCCATAGTCGGAGATATGATTGATCTTGCGAGACTCGGCGAGCTGGGCAAGGAGGGCGTTCTCGCGCTGATGTCGGACAGCACGAACGTTGAGCGTCAAGGCTACGCTATGAGCGAGCGTACCGTAGGCGAAAAATTCGAGCAGATTTTTAAGGGCTGCGGCAAGCGTATTATTGTCGCGACATTCGCGTCAAACGTACACAGAGTGCAGCAAATTATCGACGCGGCGGCGAAAAACGGACGTAAGGTCGCGGTTTCGGGAAGAAGCATGGAAAATATTGTTGAAATATCTATTCTTCTCGGATATATGAAGGTACCGGAAGGCGTGCTTATAAATATTGACAATATCAAAAAATACAGACCCAATCAGGTGGTTATTATTACAACAGGTTCACAGGGCGAGCCGATGAGCGCGCTCACCAGAATGGCGTTTTCCGATCACCGAAAGGTCGAGGTCACAAAGGACGATCTTATTATCATAAGCGCGACTCCTATACCCGGCAACGAAAAATCCGTTTCCAACGTAATAAACGAGCTGTTTAAAATCGGAGCGGAGGTTATCTACAAGGCTCTTGCCGATGTTCACGTTTCAGGTCACGCGTGTCAGGAGGAGCTGAAGCTCATCCTCGCGCTTACAAAGCCTAAATTCTTTATTCCGGTTCACGGCGAGCACAGACATCTCGTGCTTCACAAGGAGCTTGCCGTAAACGTGGGCGTACCGGAAAACAACTGCTTTGTCCTTTCGAACGGGCAGGTTCTCGAGCTTGACTCAAAGAGCGCCAAATTCGGCGGAACTGTGCAGGCGGGCAAAATTCTCGTGGACGGTCTCGGCGTCGGCGACGTAGGCAATATCGTTCTCAGGGACAGAAAGCATCTGTCTCAGGACGGACTTATTATCGTCGTTGTCACAATATCGCATGACGATAAGAAGATGGTATCAAAGCCAGACGTTATTTCAAGAGGCTTCGTATATGTGCGCGAGGCGGAAACGCTGATTGAGGGCGTGAAGCTCACCGCGGCGGACAGTATCGAGGAATGTCTCGGCAAGCGCAACATGGATTGGTCAACGCTTAAAAGTTCAATGAAAACGGCAGTCGCAAGATATATTTACGACCAGACAAAGCGTACGCCTATGATTCTTCCCATTATTGAAGAAGTGAATTAAAACGGAATATTACGTCTAAAAGAGGGCTTCAGCTTAACGCGGAGCCCTCTTTTTATAATTCCAACGGAATATTCAAGACTTTTACTAAAAATTCATGTATTTAATATACATTTCATTAAATTCCTCGGTATTGCCGAGACATATTTCTTTTGAAATACTTTTTATATGTTCAATGCGTTTGTCGGCTCCTGCAAGCGAGCAGTATTTGGCGCAACCTCCAAGCGAGCTGTTTCCGACTGATTTTGTTTTACTCTCAAGCTCCTTAGGCAATATTCCTATATTGCACGCTTTTTTTGAAGACAATCCGCGTCCGAAGCCTCCGGCGAGGTAAACCGTATCGACGTCTCCGTACTCCGCGCCGTATTCCGACAAGAGAATTTCTATTCCGGCTCTTATTGCCGCTTTCGCCATTTGCACCTGACGCATATCGTTCTGCGTAAAGACAATACCGTCCGCAGTCTTATAGCCGCTTTCAAAGAAATCGCCCTTTAACAGTCCCGTCCTGTCCGCAATTCCGTTTCCCACAAGCTCGGATACAAGTTCTATAATCCCTGTTCCGCAGATCCCCACGGGTTTTTTATTTCCTATTGTTCTAATCTCGCCCTTTTTTATATCTATACCGCATATCGCTCCGTCAACACTGCCGGAACCGCAGGATATTCGTCCGCCCTCAAAAGCCGGACCGGCGGCCGCCGAGGTTGCAATAATCCTGTCTCTGTTACCCGCCGCCATTTCGCCGTTAGTGCCCAAATCAATAAACAGGTTCACCTTATCCGATTTATCAAAATCGCACATATACAGTCCGCTGACTATATCTCCCCCGACGAACGCCGAAATACCGCCGATTATAACTGTTTCAACAGGCGCGGCGCAGCTTCCTGTAACAGCGTCGAATGTTGTCTTTATCGTTTCCGTACGAACCTGTTTAAACGGATATTCTCCCAGCGCAGCGCACGAATATCCCATAAGCAGATGAATCATTGTTGTGTTACCGGCTATTATTACCTTGTCCGCGCCGACGCCCCCTGTTACGTCTCTAAAGCCGTCTGCGACGGCATATCGTATCAGGGCTGACAGCTCGCTCAGTCTTCCTCTGTTTGCCGCTTCTATGCGCGACAGGACGTCAAGTCCGAAGCGTCTTTGAGGATTCAGTATCTTCTTCGCGTTAACCGTTCCCTTATCCGTTATCAGTTCAAATACAACCGTCGTTGTGCCGATATCTATGCAGACGGCTCTTTCACCCTTTTTCAGCTTAGGCTTATACTCATAATCCGACAACGCCTCAAACGCTCCGTCAAGCCCGCCGCGTCTGGGACAGCTCAGATTTGAGCATTTCCGGCAATCGTGCTGAGCGTTAAAGACATTTTTATCGTCCGTAAGCTCGAGTATATATCCGAACGTCTTTACCGGCTCGAACATAAACGCGTCCGTTATACCGACGTCCGCGCGCCCCGCCTTTTCAATTATCAGATTTTGAACGCTTAGCGGAAAATCGCCGGGAGCGGCGAGACGTTTTTTTACCCCCAGTCCGAGCGGCGCGCACTCAAGCTTTATACGCTCCGATAAAACAGAGTCCATTTCAAAAAGATACTCGTCCGCCGCCGCGTCGGCAAGCATACCCTTCATACCCTCGCCCGCGTCAAAAAGCGATTTTATATATCCGCTTACGCCGCCGCCAAGAGTCAGAAGGCAGTACATTTTTCCGCCTTCCTCACGAGCCGCGGCATACGGCGATATCGAATTGTATATACCCTCCTCTATCAGGTTGAAATATCCCGATACCGTATCATATATGCTGCTTTCCCTGCGGCAGCCGAGAGTGTTCAAAATCTTTTCCTTATTCAGTTTTATTTCAAAATTCTCTATAACTATATTTTCCATTTCAATCAAACAGTGAAACCTGGTCTGTATCGGGAATATCGTCAAAACAGCCGTTTTCCTCAAGTATGTTCAGCGCGTTTTTACCTATTCCCGTGCGCAGCCTCAAGTCCTCAACATTTCTGAACTCGCCGTTTTCCCTTTCCTTAGATATACTGAGCGCGTCGTTTTCGCTAAGTCCCGGAAGCGCGCTCAGCGGCGGAAGTATTCCGCCCTCCACCTGCTGAAAATCCGTCGCGTGGGATTTGTACAAATCCACCTGTACAAAGTCGATTCCGCGCGCGTACATCTCCATGCAGATTTCAAGAATCGGAATAAGGTTTTCCTCCTTCGGAGACGCGGTTCCTTCCTTTTTCTTAGCGTTTATCATACGGATTTCTTCACGCACTCTTGCCTCGCCTCTCGCCATTAGCGACGCGTCGAAGTCGTCCGCGCGGACGGTGTAGTACGCTATATAAAAAGCCTCCGGATAATGCACCTTGAAGTACGCTATGCGAAACGCGGACGTAACATACGCTACGGCGTGAGCCTTAGGAAACATGTACTTGATTTTTTTACAGGAATCAAGGTACCATTCGGGCACGTTCGCTTCCCTCATAGCTTCCTCATCCTCAGGCTTTAAGCCTTTTCCCTTTCTGACAGCCTCCATGATTTTGAAAGCATGCCCCGCTTCGACGCCCTTTGAAATAAGGTAAATCATAATATCGTCGCGACAGCATATGGACTGCGACAGCGTGGTTATACCCTGCCGTATCAGATCCTGCGCGTTGCCGAGCCACACGTCCGTACCGTGCGACAGTCCCGAAATTCTGACAAGCTCCGAAAATGTAGTCGGCTTTGTATCCTCAAGCATCTGTCTTACAAATTTTGTTCCGAATTCCGGTATTCCATAGGTACCGAGCTTTGTTCCTATATCCTTGCCGGGAAGGAGCTTTAACGCTTTATTTGACGTGAACAGGCTCATCGTCTCGGGGTCGCCTATCGGTATATCCTGCGCGCGAACGCCGGTGATATCCTCAAGCATACGTATTACGGTCGGGTCGTCGTGTCCGAGCTCGTCAAGCTTCAGCAGGTTCTGGTCTATTTTATGATAATCAAAATGCGTTGTTATAACGTCGGAATTGGGGTCGTCGGCAGGGTGTTGAACGGGACAGAACTCGTGAATATCGTTTTCAAACGGTACGACGATTATTCCTCCCGGGTGCTGACCGGACGTTCGCTTTACGCCTTCGCACCCCTTTGCAAGACGCTGCATTTCCGCCTTGCGCATCGTAATCCCCTTATCCTCGCAGTAACGGCGCACATAACCGAACGCCGTCTTTTCAGCGACTGTTCCTATTGTTCCCGCGCGGAAAACCTTGCCTTCACCGAAAAATGTCTCCGTATATTTATGAATTACAGGCTGATACACTCCCGAAAAGTTCAGGTCGATGTCCGGCTCCTTGTCGCCCTTGAAGCCGAGGAAGGTTTCAAACGGTATATCATGCCCGTCCTTGTTATATTTTGTTCCGCATTTCGGACATATCTTATCGGGAAGGTCGCAGCCGGACACGCCGGCGGCGTTTTCGGCAAGCTCAAAATTTTTACAGTTAGGGCATATATAATGCGGAGGAAGCGAGTTTACCTCCGTTATATCCGACAGAAACGCCACAAAGGACGAGCCTACCGAACCTCTTGAGCCGACAAGATACCCGTCGGCAAGAGAATGGCGCACCAGCTCCTGCGCGATTTTGTACATTACCGAAAATCCGTATGTAGTGATTGAATGAAGCTCCTTTTCGAGCCGCTGCCGCACTATTTCCGGAAGAGGGTCGCCGTAAATCTCCTTCGCTCTGTTTGTCGAATCATTTACTATTCCCTCCTTCGCGCCCTCGATTACAGGCGGGCATTTCTTTTCGGGAATAGGTCTTACATTGCCTATCATATTCGCTATTTTGTTTGTGTTTGTCACGACTACCTCGCGCGCCTTTTTCGATCCGAGATACTCAAACTCCTTAAGCATTTCCTCTGTTGTGCGAAAGTACAGCGGAGCCTGATTGTCCGCGTCAGAAAAACCCTTATAGTGCATAAGGATTTTTCTGTATTCCGCGCCTTCCATATCCATAAAATGCACGTCGCACGTAGCGCAGACGGGCTTGTTATACTTTTCGCCGAGCGCGACAATACGACGGTTAAGATTTCTAAGGTCCTCGTCGTCGTTTACCATAGGATGACGCGGATCTCTTTTCATATACGCGTTATTGCCTATCGGCTGGATTTCAAGATAATCGTAAAAATCGACTATTTCCTTTAGTTCGTCATCCGTCTTGCCGTCTATTATAGCCCTGAAAAGCTCGCCCGCCTCGCACGCCGAACCCAAAATAAGTCCCTCGCGTTTTTCCTCGAGAAGGCTGCGCGGTATTCTCGGGGTACGAAAAAAATAATTAAGATGAGACTGCGACACCATCTCGTAAATATTTCTCAGTCCCGTCTGATTTTTAGCGAGTATTATAATATGAAACGCTTTATTTTTCTTTGCCGCGCCGCGCAGGTCGAACGCTTCGTTGAGCGTGTTAAGCTCCGTTTTTCCGCTTGCCCTCAGCTCCTCTGTCATTTTTACAAACACATCTGCCGTAGCTTTCGCGTCGTCAACGGCTCTGTGATGATTTTCAAGTATTACGTGCAGGCGCTTTGTCAGCGTGTCCAGTTTAAAATTTGGTAAATCGGGATACATGCACCTTGCAAGCATAAGCGTATCAAGCGAGCAGAAATTATATTCCAGACCGCTCCGCTCCGCCGCATTCTTTATAAATCCCGTGTCAAACGCGGCGTTGTGCGCCACAAGCACGCAGCCGCGGCAAAACTCAAAGAAATCGCCGAGAATTTCCTCTATCTTAGGCGCGTCCTTCACCATATTATCGTTAATTCCCGTAAGATTTACAATATTCTCGGGAATAGGCTTGCAGGGATTTACAAAGGTTGACCACTTATCGGTTATCTGACCGTTCACAACCTTTACGGCTCCTATTTCGGTAATGTTATCGGTGTTTTTGTTAAGACCCGTTGTTTCTATATCGAATACGACAAAGGGCGAGTCAATATTCTGATTTTCGGCGCCGTAAACTATTTTCTTGCCGTCGTCTATAAGATAGCCTTCCACGCCGTAAATAACCTTAATTTTCTCGTTAAACGCCGACGCCTTCATAGCGTCCGGAAACGACTGTACAACGCCGTGGTCTGTTATCGCGACAGCCTTATGTCCCCAATAAATCGCTCTGTTTATAAGTTCCTCCGCCGACGACACGGCGTCCATCGCGGACATCTGAGTATGCATATGAAGCTCAACCCTTTTTTGTTCCGCGGCGTCCTTTCTGACAGGAGGCTTTCCGATACTCGCTATATCGCTGAGCATAACTATTGTTTCACCGGCGTAATTGTCAAACTGCGCCTTCCCGCGCGCGACGACAAAAGCGTTTCCCGCCTTTACTCCCTTTTTCAGCGTCGAATACAGCTTATTAAACGGCTCGTCGCCCTCGGTTTTTGTAATGAACATTTTCGCGGATATCGAATCTTCGTTATCGGTTATATCCATGGTTATAAGATGAAATATCTTGCCTGTTTTTTTTGACGTTATTTCCCTCTCGTCAATGAAAAACACTTTGCCCGAAAAAGTCACTCTGCCGGAATTGTCGTTAATCGAATGAATCGAAATTATACTGTCTTTGATAGGTCTGCCGTAAAGCATATCCGATACGCTCGCCTTACCCACGATCTTCGGTCCCCCGAACGAAGACGAAGCATCGGCGTGATCCGGAGGTATTTCATAAATCATTATGTTTCTGTCTTGTTCCTTTATCGCCTCGTCGACTTTTACAATGACCTCCGAAAGATTGCAGGCGCGCTTTACCTCGCTTTCAACCTTAGCCGCCAAATAAGCGGACGTATCTTGACCTAAAAGTATTTTTATCTTTCTTCTGTTTTTTGAAACGCTTATTTTCTCAATGCTTAAATCCGATATTTCCTTATCCGTTATCTGAGGAAATACCACTCCTATTTTTGGTTTCATGCCACACCTGTCCTTATCCGAAAACAGGCTGCGGATTTCCACAGCCTGCAATACTTTACTGTTTATTTGAAATATTTAACTCCCGCTTCAAACAGCTTTTGGTCTTTGTCGCCCGGAACATTCAACGCGACATTCGAGCCTATTCTCTCACTGTGTCCCATCTTGCCGAGGACGCGTCCGTCGGGGCTTGTTATAGCTTCGACAGCCGACACGGAGCCGTTCGGATTCCATTCGACGTCGTACGTCGCCTTGCCGTCAAGGTTTACATACTGAGCGGCAATCTGCCCGTTTGCAGCCATTTCCCTTATCTGTTCGGCTGACGCGATAAATCGTCCCTCGCCGTGAGAGACGGCTATCGTATGAATATCTCCCGTATTCACGTTCATAAGCCACGGCGACTTATTCGACGCGATTCTCGTTCTCGCCATACAAGACACATGCCTGCCGAGCGTATTGAACGTCAAGGTAGGCGAATTATCATCGAGGTCGCGTATCTCTCCGTAAGGCACAAGCCCGAGCTTAATTAACGCCTGAAAACCGTTACAGATACCGAGCATAAGTCCATCGCGGTTTTTGAGCATATTCATTACCGCATCCTTAACAAGCGGATTACGGAATGCCGTCGCTATAAATTTACCGCTTCCCTCCGGCTCGTCGCCGCCCGAAAAACCGCCGGGAATCATAACTATCTGCGAATTATTTATTCTCTTTTCCATTTCCTTCATTGAGTAAACAACATCGTCGCCGGTGAGGTTGCGGATTACAAACACGTCCGCGGCTCCGCCCGCTTTCTCAAACGCTCTCGCCGTATCATACTCGCAGTTTGTGCCCGGAAATACAGGTATAAATATTCTCGGCTTCGCAAACTTTTCCGACGCGACGGTTATACCGCGTTTGTTATAGCTGTATGTTTCGGGTTCATCGGTAAAATGTCCCGCTTTTGTCGGAAATACCTTTTCAAGCGGAGCTTTCCACGCTTTGACAGCCTCGTCAAGCGGTATGCTTACTTCCGAAACGTCAATGCTCCGCTTCTCCTGCGTCGTTCCAAGCTCTATTATCTTAGGCTGCGAACCCGTCGCAAGGAGCGCGCTGAAATTATCGTTAAGCTCCATGACTATTGAGCCGAGCTGCGCGTTAAATATCTGCTCATTATCTATATCATCATTAAATTTAAAGCCTATCATATTGCCGAACGCCATTTTTGAAACAGTCTCGGCAAGACCGAAACCCTTTACAACGCTCGCTGACAGCGCTTTACCGCCTTCAATCAAACAGTGTACCGCGTCGTACATAGCTTTAAGCTCGTCAAATTTCGGCAGGTCGTTTTCATCGCGGTCAAATGTAAACATAACGACGTTTGAGCCCGCCTTCTTAAATTCCTGAGAGATTACCTTATCCGCCTTAACTGGCGCAACCGCGAACGACGTAAGCGTCGGCGGCACGTCCAAATCGTTAAATGAACCGCTCATCGAGTCCTTGCCGCCTATAGCCGCGATACCAAGCTCCAGCTGCGTCTTATATGCGCCGAGGAGCGAAGCGAAAGGCTTGCCCCAGCGTTTAGGGTCTGCGCCGAGTCTTTCAAAATACTCCTGAAACGTCAGATAAATCTTCCTGTAATCCGCGCCAAGGGCGACAGCCTTTGACGCCGACTCGACGATTGCGTACGTCGAGCCATGGTACGGGCTCCAGCTTGACAGCCTCGGGTTGTAGCCGAAGGTCATAACAGTAGCCGTATTGGTCTCGCCGTTAAGCGCCGGAACCTTCGCCGCCATACCGTCGGACGGAGTAAGCTGATACTTGCCGCCAAACGGCGTCAGCACGCTGTTCGCGCCGATTGTAGAATCAAATTTCTCACAAAGTCCTTTCTGCGAGCATACGTTTAAATCAGAAAGCGTCTCGAGCCACTTAGCTTTAATATCCGATACGTTTTCATTCTTAAAGAAGCTGTTTGCGCTGTCGGGAAGAACTACCTCAATATCCGTATTTTTGGTCGCGCCGTTTGTGTTCAGAAAATCTCTCGAAATATCGCATATTGTCTTTCCGCGCCAATTCATAATAAGCCTGTTTTCATCTGTTACGACAGCCACCTTTGTAGCTTCAAGGTTCTCGTTATTTGCATACTCAATAAATTTATCCGCATCGTCCGCTCTTACGACAACCGCCATTCTCTCCTGCGACTCGCTTATCGCAAGCTCTGTTCCGTCAAGTCCCTCGTACTTTTTCGGAACCTTGTCAAGGTCAATTACAAGTCCGTCGGCAAGCTCTCCTATAGCCACGCTGACGCCGCCCGCGCCAAAATCATTACAGCGTTTTATAAGCGTAGTAACCTTCTCGTCGCGGAACAGTCTCTGAATTTTTCTCTCAACAGGCGGATTACCTTTCTGAACCTCGCTTCCGCACGTAATAACGCTCTTTTCATCATGAGCCTTTGACGAGCCTGTCGCGCCGCCTATCCCGTCGCGTCCCGTTCTGCCGCCGAGAAGAATAACGACGTCGCCCTTTGACGGCGCTTCGCGGATTACATTTTTCTTGGGAGCCGCGCCGATAACCGCGCCTATCTCCATGCGCTTCGCGACATAGCCTTCATGGTATATTTCCTGTACTTGACCGGTCGCAAGACCTATCTGGTTGCCGTACGAGCTGTAGCCGGAGGCCGCGCCGCGGGTGATTTTCCTCTGCATAAGCTTGCCCGCGTGAGTGTCGGCGAGCGATACGCGCGGATCGCCGCTGCCCGTTACGCGCATCGCCTGATATACGTAGCTTCTTCCCGAAAGCGGGTCGCGGATAGCTCCGCCGAGACACGTTGCGGCGCCGCCGAACGGCTCGATTTCAGTCGGATGGTTATGAGTCTCATTCTTAAACATTATGAGCCAGTCCTCGTCCTGTCCGTCGACGTCAACGGGAACAACTATCGAGCAGGCGTTTATTTCCTCGGACTCGTCGATTTCCTTTAACAAACCCTTCTTTTTCAGCTGTTTTACTATAATCGTAGCCATATTCATAAGGCATGTATCGCGGTCAGGCGCGTATAAATCGGCTTTCGCT
Source organism: uncultured Clostridium sp. (assembly GCA_964426905.1). Classification (GTDB taxonomy): domain Bacteria; phylum Bacillota; class Clostridia; order UBA1381; family UBA1381; genus Hominilimicola. The sequence goes on from CAYRSG010000001.1 coordinate 97,496, forward strand.
TTTTTGTACTCCTCATAAGCCGCTGAAATAACGTCGGCATATTTTCCGTCGTTGATTTTAACATTATTTATCTTTGTGGAAAACGTAGTATGGCGGCAGTGGTCGGACCAATATGTGTCAATCATCCGCATTTCCGTGACAGTCGGATTTCTTTTCTCCGTGTTTTTGAAATAATCACGGCAAAACTCCAAATCATCCATATCCATAGCAAATCCCATTTTCTCAAGGAACGCGAGCATGGCGGACTTGTCCATATCAATAAACCCGCCCACAACCGCCACATCGTCGGGAACGACATGCTCCATTTCGAGCGTTGACGGCTTTTCAAGGCTCGCCTCTCTCGCCTCAACAGGGTTTATAACGTATTTTTTTACCGCTTCAAGCTCCTTATCGGATACATCGCCTATCAAAACGTAGAGCATTGCGCTTCTTACCGTCGGACGTTCTTTTTCGGTAAGAATAGAGATACACTCTTCAGCCGAAGCGGCTCTCTGGTCAAACTGTCCGGGAAGGTATTCAACCGCAAAAACCTTTCCCTCATCTATTTGTATTTCCTCATCATAAGCATTGTCAACAGGCGGCTCAGAAAAAATCAAACCTCTCGCTTTTTTGTATTCCTCATCGCTTACTCCCGAAACGTCGTAACGGTTTATTATTCTTACGTCGCGCAGTCCCGAAAGAGACAGATTTTCCCGGAGGTCGCTGAACACGCCTTTTGCTTCGACGTCAAATCCATTCTTTTTCTCAACATAAATTCTTCTTACGTTTTCCATAGTTATGCTCCTTTACACGAAATCTACACATATAATCAGTATATCATACAATGCGCGATTTATCAATATGAATAAATAAATTTTCCACGGTTTTGATTTCCCGAGAAGCGCAAAAGAGGACGCCGTATGGGCGTCCTCTTTTCAATTTTTTACTGATTACAAATTAGAAGAACTTCTGTGAATCGTAATTATCAAGTATGTTTCTGATATTGGAAAGTCTTGTCTCGACGTCGATATAACCATTTTCGTCATAAGCGCTTGTAGCCTTCATCATAACGTCTACATACCAAGCTCCGTCGTCAAGGTCTACGATTGAGTAAAGCTCCGGAGTAACCTCAGTACCGTCCTGCGCTGTAAGACCCATTTCATCTCTGCCGATAATCTGGTTGAACATCGAGCAGAATTCAGCTCTTGTCATAACCTTATCCGGCTGGAATGTTCCGTCATCCATACCCTGCATATATCCGTAAGCGTTCATAATCTTGATATACTCTTCATACTGATTGCCTGCGATATCCGAGAAGTCAGCATCCGTTGTTTCTGTCAAGTTCAGACCGTACGCTACAAGCTTAGCAACCTCGCCTCTTGTTACGGGACCGACTTCAACGGATTCAATACCGTCGAACGTACCCTTGCTTGCAAGATAGCCGAGACCGCGCGCATACCATGTACCCTCATGCTGAGCCATATTAGACGTCAGAGGATACTGAGCGTCCTTTGTATTGTACTTCTGGTCAATCATTCTCATAATCATCGCCGCAACCTGTTCTCTTGTTACAGCGTCGTTCGGAGCCATCTCTACTTCCGCTTCAAGACGACCTTCTCCCGCTTCTTCATCGTATACGTAGCTGATTTTCGGCTCGTAACCAAAGATATAAGCGTATCCTACGCCTTCGAGGTCAACCTCTTCGCCTGACGGGAGCTCCGGAGCTTCCGTCGGTTCCGCGGTAGGCTCTTCGGTAGGCTCCGCCGTCGGTTCGGGCGTCGATTCGGTTTCGGTCTTAGCGACAGCCGAATCAGCCTGCCAGATAATTCTGCCGGCGCCGTTAATCGTCAACGTGTTCGTATGGAGCTGACCGTATAACGTACCCGAATCAACAACCTTTGAATCGGCGTTCGGTACGCATACAACGCCCGTTACCTCAGTAGTTCCGCCGGTGATTGTAAACGAGCTTGCGCCGGACTCGATGTTTGAAACTATGTGCGACGAACCGCTTACGCTAAGCGAATCGCTGTTTACATAAATCGTATTTGCGCCGATCCAGCTTGCCTGAATATCAATATCAGCGCCCGTCAGATAAAGGAACGTATTCTCTGTAGAACCGTTAAGAACAGGCGACAACTGCCAGTTATCATCATAGTTATTTGTGTTGTAGTTAAGCGCCAGATTGCTCAGAGAACTTACATCGCTAATATAAATATACGCGTTGTGATCGCCGACTACCTTAATGCTCGGGTTTGTAGCTTCCAGCTTATCTATAACTACGGTGACGTCGCCGTCCGTTGTGTCTATAATCAAAGCGGAGTCAAGGTTTCTCCAGTTGTCCTGCGAGCCGTTCATCGTAAGAGTTCCTATATGCGTGTCATCGGTAATCGTCTTAGGCTCCGTGCCGTCAGGAGTGATCACTTGTACCCATTGGTTATTTTCATCTGTATAGCCGCCGTAAACGTCATTGTAGTATACAGTCATCGTAGTATCGCCGAGGTCGTTTGCGATTTCCGGAACATCAAACGGCTCATACGCGCATTCAAACGACGTCTCCTTATCGAGAATCGCGCCCTCGTGCTCTACCTGAGCGCTGTAATAATTGATTCCGTCCGTAGTACCTTCGTCGTTTACGTGTACAAAGCCCTCTGCTGTTCTGTACTGCGTCCATTCGTCATTATTGTCATCGCTTCCGAATACCGTGTTTTCCGTACCCGAAATAAACAGACCGTCAACCTTATTTCCCTGTCCGTTACCCGCGTATATTGTACCGTTTGAGTAAACGCTGCCCTCGATATACATCGTGTCGCCGTAGATGTTTACGTCGCCGTTTGCGATAACCGCCAGATTAAACTGACCGTCAGGGTCGTCCGACGTATAACCGAGACTTTCATACGTCTGACCGTCGTACGCCGACGGAGCCGCGGCGAAAGCCGCCGTTGAAGCGGCAAGCATAGAGCATGCCAACAAACATGAAATCAATTTTTTTGTGTTCATTTTTCTCTTCCTTTCATAAAATCATCCGGCGCATTCGCGCCATATTACACTTTCTCGCATACTATTCTACCATTAATTATATGCTTTGTCAAGTGAAATTGGCAATATTTTCTCAAGATTTTTTTCTATGTAAAAACGCCGTATCAGATTCCATACGGCGTTCTTTTACGCGATTATCTAATTTCAACAACTCTATATCCGGCGTCCGAAACGGTTTTTACGAGCGTCTCGTCGCTTACATCGGACGAAATTTCCACAACCGCCTGTCCTCCGTTATCAAGCGAAACGTCCGCCCTCACGCCGTCGATTGCGTTAAGCGCGCCGGACACTCTTCCCGTGCAGTGCGAGCACATCATTCCTTCGATTTTAATTGTTTTTGTCATTTTTATATCCTCCCTTGTGTTCTTATCGCCGTTAACGCCCGGCGATGCGGCTTCGTTCCGTTTGGGTTTAAAAAATCTCAGCCGCAGCGCGTTTGAAACCACAAACACGGAGCTGAAGCTCATAGCGAGAGCCGCAATCATAGGATTCAGCTTTATTCCGGCTATACCGTAAAGAACGCCTGCGGCGACAGGTATGCCGAGCGAGTTATAGAAAAAAGCCCAGAACAGGTTTTCCTTTATATTTTTTATTGTCGCGCGGCTAAGCTCTATCGCGGTGACAACGTCCTGCAAATCGCTTTTCATCAGAACTATGTCGGCAGACTCAATAGCGATATCCGTCCCCGCGCCTATCGCTATACCCACGTCGGCGCGCATAAGCGCGGGCGCGTCGTTTATACCGTCGCCGACCATCGCCGCCTTGTGTCCGGCGTTTTGCAGCTTACGTATTTCCTCCTCCTTATCCGACGGAAGAACCTCCGCGACCGCCGCGGTAAGAGGAAGCTTACTCCTTATCGCCTCGGCTGTAATCTTGTTGTCTCCGGTAAGCATGATTACGTCAAGCCCCATTTTACGCATATCTTCTATTGCCTGCGCACTCGTTTCCTTTATTGTGTCGGCGGCGACGATAATTCCGATAAACCTGCCGTTTAAGGCAAAGTAAAGCGCTGTTTTTCCTTCCTTTGCAAACCGCGTGTTTTCCGGAGCCTCAATGTTGTTTTCTCTCATCATTTTATAATTTCCGGCGAGGATTTTTTCTCCGTCTATAATTCCGCTTACTCCCCGTCCCGCCGTCTGCTTAAAATCCGTTACCGTTTTAAGCTGTATTCCTTCGGCCTTTTCAACAATCGCCTTCGCAAGCGGATGCTCCGACAAATATTCCACGGACGCGGCGGCGGTCAAAAGCTCGCTTTCCGTTACGCCGCTCGGAACAATATCCGTTACCGACGGCTTGCCCTCTGTAATTGTTCCCGTTTTGTCAAGAACAACGGTATCGACATAATGCGCGGTTTCAAGGCTTTCGGCGGATTTTATCAGTATTCCGTACTGCGCTCCCTTTCCCGTGCCGACCATTATCGCCGTCGGCGTCGCCAGTCCAAGCGCGCACGGGCACGAAATTACAAGCGCCGAAATCGCCATTGACAGCGCAAAGCTCACGCCTTTTCCAAGCAGGAGCCACGCTATAAGAGTAATCAGCGCGATTGCTATAACTATCGGCACAAATATACCGCTTACCTTATCCGCAAGCTTCGCTATAGGCGCCTTTGACGCGGACGCTTCCTCCACAAGACGGATTATCTGCGCGAGCGCGGTATCCTCGCCCGTCTTCTCAACTTTGAATTTAAAATATCCCGAAAGGTTGACCGTCGCGCCGATAACATTGTCCCCGGCGCTTTTTTCCACGGCAATGCTCTCGCCGGTTATCGCCGATTCGTCCACCGCGCCGTTTCCTTCGATAATCACGCCGTCCAGCGGAACGGACTGTCCCGCTTTGACGATTACCGTTTCACCTACGGCTACCTCTTCCACGCCTACGGATATCTCCTTTCCGTCGCGTATAACAAGCGCGGTTTTCGGGGAAAGGTCGATCAGCTTTTCAATCGCCTGAGACGTTTTCCCCTTTGCCCGCGTTTCAAGAAACTTTCCGAGCGTTATGAGAGTAAGTATCATCGCCGAGGACTCAAAGTACAGATTCATCATATATGAATGAACAAGCTCCGCGTCATTATGACCAAGTCCGTATCCGATACAGTATATTGCCGCGACGCCGTAAACAAACGCCGCGCCCGAGCCTATCGCGATAAGCGAGTCCATGTTAGGCGCGCCGTGAAAGAGCGTCTTAAATCCCGTAATGAAATATTTTCTGTTAACATATAATATCGGCAATGTCAGAAGAAGCTGCGTAAACGCAAAAGCGAGCGCGTTTTGCGCGCCGTCAAAAGCGCCGAGAAACGGGAAATGAAACATGTGTCCCATAGAAATATACATCAGCGGCGCAAGACACGCTATCGACGTGATAAGCCGAAATTTCATATTCGAAATTTCGCCGTCAACAGCGTTTTCTCTTTTCTTCTCCTTTTTTCCGCCCGCGACGGACGCGCCGTACCCTCCGGACGAAACGGCGTTTATTATATCATCGGCGTTTACCTTATTTTCGTCAAAATCAACGCGCATATTATTCTGCAAAAGATTTACATTGACGGAATTTACGCCGTCGAGCTTTTTTACGCTTTTCTCGACATGAGCGCTGCACGCGCTGCACGTCATGCCGGTTATGTCGAATTTTTCTGTCAATTTATTCACCCCGATATTGAATTTATTTCTTTGTTACGCTTATATTACACTATAAAAGAAATATTTTTTCAGGTACGCGCCTTTTTGATATATACTATAAAAAAGGCGGCGCGGATAATACGTATCTCAAATCCGATAACCTTTGTCCGAACCGTTCTATGATAAATAAAAAACGGCAGATTTAGTATGTCCGCTTTTACGCGGCTTTAACTATATCAAAATTCCTTTAATTCAAAGCCGCCGTTTTCGTAAATCATATATGTATGTCCGCCGCCGTTTTTCGGAATCGAGACCGAACCGGGATTTATATATGTAAAATCTCCCATGCTTTCAATTGCCGGAATATGAGTGTGACCGTTTAAAAGAAAGCCGCCCTTCTTCATCGGCGGAGGATTACCGGGATTGAATTTATGCCCGTGAGTGAGATACATTGTCGTCTCGCCGTCGTAAATGACGGCGTAATCTGCCATTATCGGAAATTTCAGCGTCATTTGGTCAACCTCCGCGTCGCAGTTTCCGCGCACGCAAAGTATTTCGTCCTTTAATCCGTTTAAAATTTCTATTACTTTTTTCGGATTATAATCTCTCGGCAAATCGTTCCTCGGTCCATGATATAATAAATCGCCCAGAAGTAGCAGCTTGCAGGCTTTTTCCGAAGCGTACGCTTCCGCTGTTTTCCGCGCGTAATACAGCGAGCCGTGTATATCCGACGCAATCATCAGCTTCATATTTTTCACTCCTAATCCTTCAGCTTAATCGGGTCAAAACCGACATAATCCCCCGAAACGAGCTTATACTCTACTCCGTTTACGTTCCCCTCCACAGCGTTCCTGTGCGACGACGCGTGAAGATGTCCGTATATGCATTTTGTAACCGGATATTTTTTCATCATCCGGACAAACTCATTCTCCTCAAGCGAAAGCGATATAGGAGGATAATGCGTAAAAACGTATATTTCACCGCAGTCTTTAGCATGCTGAAGCGACAGCTCTAATCTTAACACTTCCCTGTCGAATATCTTTCTGTCTTCCTCGCCGAAATTCTCCCAAGCCGGATAAATCCATCCCCTCGTGCCGCATATCGCCGTATCGTTATACATAAATGAATTGTTCTGTAAAAAGTCTATGTCCGAAAATCCGTTTGACGCGGTAAATTCGCGGAGCTTGTTCATTGTCGTCCACCAGTAGTCGTGATTCCCCTTCAAAAGGATTTTCCTGCCGTTGAGCTTATGCAGATATTCAAAATCCTTTACGCTTTGCTCCAGATACGTCGCCCATGAGAAATCTCCCGCCAGCACAACGGTATCCTCATGCTTTATCTTGCTCTGCCAGTTGTCCGCAAGACGCTCCACATAATTCTCCCACGCCTTTCCGAATATATCCATAGGCTTGTCTATTCCCAGCGGAAGATGTAAATCCGCTATTGTATACAGCGCCATGTGCTCTCTCCTTAAAATTTCTGATACCATTATACCTCAATGGAACAAATAAAGCAAGCAAAAAAATCCGCCGCTCTTCAGATTAATTTCAGCTATACGGCTTTATAGGGCGGAGAAAATTTATGTTTCCCCCGCCCTATTCTTAACGCTGAAAAATTACCGATAAAAATTCCGCCTTATGAATTTCAGCCGAATCACTTTACCCAATCTTCAAACTCATAATCTTCCTTGTTATCCTTCATCATATCTTTTGTAAACTCAAGCGAAACTATTACGTTCAGACACCACTGAGCCGCAAAGTTCGTACTGATCCAGAACATCTCGTCAAGCTTCTTTGTATTGAAGTAATTATCAACGTAATTAATGTCGAAATTATCTTTTTTATCCTTACCGGCGAGAGAGTGAATAAGAACCTGCCATACCTGATACGCGAGCTTTTCATCGCCTGTTTCTTTCGCCGCGTACGCGCAAAGAGCCGAAGCCATGTACGGGTATACAAAGCCGTTTCCGTTTATTAAACCGTTTGAAATCCTCTGCTTTTCCTCGACCGGCAAAAAGTAAAATTTGCCGTACTGAATCAGCATGTCTTTAAACTCGTCGTCGCCGAGAAGTCCGGCAAGCTCGATCCACGTCTCCGGTCCGCCCATACATACAGCCAAATGCGAACCGCCTGCGGCGCTTTCGCCTATATATCCGAGACGCCCCGTTTCCGGGTCATACTCATAGTTGGAGCCGGAAATCATCCGCATCGGAGATTTTTTAAGGTCGTTAATACCCGTCATTATCTTGTCGCGCCAATGATTGTCGTTCGTTCTTTCCCACGCGGTATACCAGTTTGAGCAATATGTTGACCAGTCGGGACCGCTTCTGGCATGCGTCGGCATTTTCATTTCTTCTTTTTTATAGAAATAACGAAGCGGGTCCATTTTGAGCGTAGCAAAATCCGCGTCCTTTACATCGTCCATATCGTCGCCGATTCTCGGGTCGCCGCCGAGCAGGTAGTAAAGCGCCCTGTGATGTCCCGCCATCGCCACGCGCGGCTCTTTGCAGGAATCACCCCAATGCACCACGTTATGACGGCTGCCGAGTCCCTTCAAATCGCCGAAATGATATATATCGACGTCAGCGCTGTGACGGCTCATAGCTTCAGCCATGTCGAAAATATCGCCTCTGCCGCTTCTCATAAACGCAAGCCACAGCCACAGCGTCGGTACAAGCTCCGTATTCTGCCACGCGTATCCGCCCAAATCGTATTTCCAACAATGACGCTGAGGATCGTACGTGTGCATGACGTCGCCGTAATCCCAAAGACCGTACCAGCGACGCTGCTCAACCTCGTTTTTATAAAACTCGAAAGCCTTGTCAAGTTCCTCCTCGAGCCACGCTTTAAGCGGAGTATCCTTTTCCGGAAGGCTCCACTCTCCTATCGCCTTTACCTCATGGTAATATTCGGGCGAGCATACAAGCGCCGGCGGACGCTGAACTCTGTCTGCCTGAGCCATAATCTCGTCATCTGACGGAACGGCGTCATACATAAACAAAGTAATTTCATTTGTATTCGCGATACCGTACGCGCTCGAACCGATTTCCGGAAAGCCCTCGTAATACGTCTGATCGTGCGCAACCGTATCATAATGACGCATATCCTGCGCGGGAGCGTCCGGCGGCACAATCCACGCGGTAAGCGACGCAGTATCGGCGCAAAGTCCGTCGGCATATACCGACGAAGGATATTTCTGCCAGAAATTACGCATACATACGGCGGCGCCGCTTTTTTCGTCGCCGATATACATCATTCCCTTCGAGCGTCCGCCCCAGTTAGCTTTTATAAACGCACACTCGTCATGTCCCGTGCGCTTTTTAACCTCAAAGCTGTCGGGAGTAATCTGCGCGAGACGATAGCTGTCCCACTTCGTAACGTTATCAATTTCCTCCGCCGTAACGGCGTTTCCGTTTCTTAAATCTGTAAGCTCGGAAAGATTGATTTTTTCGCCCGCAAGCTGTTTTGAATGTACAGGCTGATTTACTATCGACGGTCCGAGTCTCGGACGCCATGTATTAAGAATCTGCATAGGCTCATGCATTACGCCGTAATCGCCGGCAATCTTTACGCGGCGGTTATAAAGCTCGCCTTCCATTTTGCGCGTCAGCTCGATACCCACTCCCTTTATAAAATCGACCGCTTCGTTGCCGTCATACAAAAAAGTATGCGTTACATTTACGTATCGTTCGTTAAAATATACGGAAAATCTTACTATGTACCTTAAAAACGTACCGCCGTCCGCGCTTTTATGCGAGCCTGTAACCTTAACCGTCGTCTTAACCGGACCGTTGTCCTCCAGCTCCACCGTATCAATCGCGCCGTAATACGGTATGGATTTTGTAATTTCAATTCCGTTCTCATTCTGTCTGAGCTCTTTTATAACCTTCAGCGAAACGTCTCCGTACGGAGTTTTCATAAGAATTTTTCCGCTTTTTGGAAATGTCGCCGTAAATATACCGTTGCTTACTGTTATCTCGGCGCCGTTCTTTACCTCGTTGCCTCCGCTTATTCCGCATACTCCGTCATCGCGCAGCTCCGCCGTATCCGCGTTTATTTTTGCGGTATATGAACTCCATTTGACGCTTCCGTCGGGATAATACGCGATTGGCTTTTCCTGCCAAAGCGAAATATCCCCGCCTTTATCATTATAAAGAAAACAGCTTCTGTCCGTTGGCTTTTCCCCCCGCTTCCACGGCACGCCGAACGTTACGTATCCGCCCTTTGCTCTTCCATCAAGCCAATGTAATTTTATACTTTCCATATTGTTTCCCTCCGATTATATCCTCGCAACTCCTGTATCCCTCGCCGCCTTAGCCACAGCCTTGGCTACGCTTTGTGCCACTCTTTTGTCAAACGCGTCTGGGATTATATACTCCTCGTTCAGTTCATCGCCGTCGATTATTCCGGCGATTGCCTCCGCGGCGGCTATTTTCATCTCATCGTTTATATCGCTCGCGCGTACGTCGAGCGCGCCGCGGAATATCCCGGGGAACGCCAGAACATTGTTAATCTGATTTGGGAAATCGCTTCTGCCGGTGCCGATTACCTTAACCCCGGCTTTTTTTGCAATATCGGGCATTATTTCGGGAACGGGATTCGCCATGGCGAACACTATCGGGTCTTTCGCCATCTTTGAAACCATTTCCCCCGTCAGTATATTCGGCGCGGAAACACCGATAAACAAGTCGGCGTCCTCAATCGCCTCGCTGAGCTTTACGTCAAGATTTTCCGGATTGGTCGTCTCCGCAAGCTTTGCCTGTTCGGGATTCATCTGCGTATTGCCGCGGTAAAGGGAACCGAATTTGTCGCACATGACGACGTTTTTAAGTCCTCTTGACACGAGAAGTCTTGTAATCGCCATACCCGCGCTTCCCGCTCCGTTTACAACAGCTTTAATCTGCGTTATATCCTTGCCGACAACCTTCAGCGCGTTCAGTACCGACGCGAGCACAACCACCGCGGTGCCGTGCTGGTCGTCATGGAACACAGGAATATCACATTCCTCTTTTAAACGTCTTTCAATCTCAATACATCTCGGCGCGGAAATATCCTCAAGATTTATTCCTCCGAACGAGCCTGCTATAAGCTTTACGCAGTTTACAATCTCGTCGACGTCCTTTGAGCGCACGCACAGCGGAAATGCGTCAACGTCGGCAAACGTCTTAAAGAGCGCGCATTTGCCCTCCATTACCGGCATACCCGCCTCCGGTCCGATATCTCCGAGTCCAAGCACGGCCGTACCGTCCGTTATGACAGCGACGAGGTTTGAGCGCCGCGTGTATTTGTATGACAAGTCGACATTCTTTGATATCTCGATGCACGGCTCCGCAACGCCCGGCGTATACGCCACGGACAGCTCGTCGCGGTTTGTAACCCTCGCGCGCGGTATAACCTCGATTTTCCCATGCCACTCCTCATGCTGCTTTAAGGCAAATTCTTTTTTATCCATATATACTGTCTCTCCTCGCTTATCGAATCGTTATTCTGTTTCTATTTTATCACAACTCAGAGGTATATTCAATAACATTCGGAAGATTTTGCTTTATATAATCCGACAAAAATTGTCGGATTTTTAACAAAAAAATGCACAATAAATTTCACAAAACCCCTTTTCTTTTTGTAAATAATATTATATAATATATATGAAAAATATGAGAATATTAAATTTTAAGCACACCTATTTTATTCTAAGGAGGATAGACCTATGATTACGGTTAACGGAAAATCCGTATGCGCAGGCGTTGCCTTCGGCAAAATATTTGTTTTCAGCCGTGAGGAAAGCACGATAAAACGTCGCCATATTGAAAGCAGCGACGATGAAATAGCGCGTTTTGAAAAGGCGCGCGAGCAAGCTATATCGGAGCTGGGTATGCTCTATAACAAGGCTCTTGCCGAAGTTGGAGAAGCCAACGCGATGATTTTTCAAATTCATCAGATGATGCTTGAAGATCTCGACTATATCGAGTCGATAAAGAATATAATCACCGACCAGCTCATAAACGCCGAAACAGCGGTCGGACAGACATGCGACAATTTCGTTCAGATGTTCGAGTCTATGGACGACTCCTATATGCGCGAGCGGAGCGCGGACGTAAAAGACGTCTCCGAGAGAATTATAAAAATTCTTTCGGGAACCGGCAAGGGCGGAATCGTTTCCGACGAGCCTGTTATCATCGTGTCCGACGACCTCGCGCCGAGCGAAACGGTTCAGTTCGACAAGAACAAAATCCTTGCCTTTGTCACCGAAGGCGGCTCCGCCAGCTCTCATACGTCAATACTTGCGAGGATGATGAACATTCCCGCGGTAATAGGCGCAAAGGGCGTTTTGAACACCGAATATAACGGCAAAGAGGCAATCGCCGACGGTTTTACCGGAACGCTTTATATCGACCCCGACGAAAAAACTATCGCGGAAATGACCGCTAAAAAGAAAAAGATTGACGAGCAGACTAAGCTGCTTGAGCGGCTCAAGGGATGCGACAGCGTTACAAAGGACGGTCATCGCATTGAACTCTGCGCCAATATCGGTAATGTGCTCGATATAGGCAGCGCGCTGAAAAACGACGCCGAGGGCATAGGACTTTTCAGAAGCGAATTTCTGTATCTCGAAAGCAAGGATTACCCGTCGGAGGATGTTCAGTTCGGCGCGTATAAAGAAGTTCTGTCAAAGATGGTATCCAAGCGCGTTGTAATAAGAACTCTTGATATCGGCGCAGACAAACAGGCGGATTATTTTAACATGCCCAAGGAGGAAAATCCCGCGATGGGCATACGCGCGATAAGAATTTGCCTGCAAAGACCCGACGTCTTCAAAACTCAGCTTCGCGCGCTGTACAGGGCGTCAATTTTCGGCAAGCTCGCTATTATGTTTCCGATGATTACGTCGGAATGGGAGGTTCTGAAGACGCTTGAAATCATCGAGGAGGTTAAAAAGGAGCTTGACGACGAGGGAATAGCATACTCAAAGAATATTGAGCTGGGATGTATGATTGAAACTCCCGCCGCCGCTGTCATCAGCGATATTCTGTCGAAGCGCCTTGATTTCCTCTCCATAGGAACAAACGACCTGACGCAGTATACTCTCGCGGCAGACCGTCAGAATCCCAATATCGGCGAATTCTGCGACGCGCATCATCCGGCGATTTTGAGACTCGTAAATCTTGTTGTGCGCAACGCGCACAACAACGGCGCGTGGGTCGGCATATGCGGAGATTTGGGCGCCGATTTGGAGCTTACGGAAACATTCCTCGCTATGGGCGTTGACGAATTATCGGTAACTCCAAGCGCGGTGCTTCCGATAAGAAAGAAAGTGATTGAAACGGACGTCTCAGCAATTAAAGATAAGGTTCTGAGCAAATATCTGATGTGACGCTGCTTTTACGGCGAACGAAAATGTAAAAGAAACGTAAACCGGACAAGGTATAACGCTGAAAATCCGCGCCATACCCAGTCCGGTTTTTAATACGTATCCTTTCTTTTCTTAAACATGTATAACTCTCTGCGCCGCCGCTTTATACAAACGGTTTTTCACAGCGAGACCGTAGCCGTCCTTTTCGCAGAATTCCGCGAAAACCACTTCCACTCCGAGAGCGTCAAACTCGCGCAGAGCGGAAAAGAGATTTCTTGCGTAATCCTTGTTTGTGTTTCCCGCGGATAAAATAACGGCGTTATCATAATCCGCGCCGTACATAGCGAGTACGCCCGCTGTTTTGCCGCGAACAGATGCAAGAAGTTCCTTGATTTTCTTCCGCACCGCTTCTTTTTCACCCTCCACGACCGTCACCTCGGCGTCGGGAGCGTAATGCTTATATTTCGTTCCGGGACATTTAGGCTTTTCGTCCGCGTCGATCGAACGCAGTATATTAGCGTCGATCTCCGCGTCTATTCCGCAGCTTATTAAATCGTCGTACGTAACGCCGCCCGGGCGAAGTATAACCGGTTTTTTATCCGTAAAATCAACTATTGTCGACTCGACGCCTACATCGCAGCTCCCGCCGTCGATTACAGCGTCTATTCTTCCCGACATATCCTGTATAACGTGTTCGGCTTTCGTCGGGCTCGGCTTGCCGGACAAATTGGCGCTGGGCGCGGCTATAGGCGCTCCCGCCGCTTTTATAAGCTTCCGCGCCGTTATATGCGACGGAAAGCGTATCGCTACAGTGTCAAGTCCCGCCGTCACTTCGTCGGGGATTTTCTTGTTTTTCTTTAGTATAATCGTTACCGGACCCGGCATAAATTTATCGATTACAATTTTCGCGCTGTCGGGAATCTCCTTCACGATACCGCGTATCTGCGATTTATCGCAGATATGAACTATAAGCGGATTATCCGACGGTCTGCCCTTAGCGGCGTAAATCTTCGCCGCCGCCTCAGCGTCGAACGCCGACGCTCCCAGACCGTATACGGTCTCCGTCGGAAATGCCACAAGTCCTCCGCTTCTTATAACTGCGCCCGCTTTCTCTATGTCGCGGTCGCTTGCGCTTAATAACTTAGTCTCCATTGTATTCCTGATATTCCTCCAGCATTTTATGTTTAAGCGTCCATAGTTTTTTCGACAAATCTACGTAGTAGGTGTGCGGATTTTCAAAACGCTTTAACTCGTCCCACAGTCCGTCAACCTCCATTTTGCAGTATTCCCGAAGAACATTAATATCGGGACTTTTATAAACGCGCTCGCCTTTCACAAATATCGGTTTTAAAAGCTCGCGCGAATAAAAATCCTCTATCGTCTTTTTCTTCCATGTATGCTCAGGGTCAAATATCGTATACGGCTTTGTGTCGTCTATAGTTTCGCCGTGCATTGTTATTATATCGGCAAACGCGCTCGAATCCTTTCGCGAATACAGTCTGTGTACCTGCTTGAAGCCGGGAGTCGTAATTTTCGCGACGTTCTCGCTTATCTTTATTTTAGGAATCATGTTTCCTTTACCGTCCTCAACCGCGACAAGCTTATACACTCCTCCGAATACCGGCTCGGATTTCGACGTGATAAGTCTCTCGCCCACGCCGAAGGAATCAATTTTCGCTCCCTGAAGAAGCATATCGCGAATAATATATTCGTCAAGCGAGTTCGACGCGACAATCTTACAGTCGGGATAACCCGCCTCATCAAGCATTTTACGGCACTTTTTGGACAAATACGTTATATCTCCGCTGTCGATACGCACGCCTGCCGGTCTTGCTCCTATCGGTTTTAAAACCTCGTCAAAAACCTTTATCGCGTTCGGTACGCCCGATTTGAGAACATTATAAGTATCCACCAACAGCGTACAGCTCGTAGGATATGTTTTCGCATACGCGTAAAACGCTTCATATTCGCTGTCAAAAAGCTGAACCCAGCTATGAGCCATCGTTCCCAGCGCGGGCACGCCGTAAAGCTTGTCCGACAAGGCGCACGCCGTTCCGTTTACTCCTCCTATATACGCCGCTCTCGCTCCGACGACGGCGCCGCTGTAGCCCTGAGCGCGTCTTGAACCGAATTCCATAACCGCTCTGCCCCCGGCAGCCCTCGAAATTCTGTTTGCCTTTGTCGCTATAAGGCTCTGATGATTTATTGTCAGAAGTATCATCGTTTCAATAAACTGCGCCTGGATAATCGGACCTCTTACGGTAACAATCGGTTCGCCCGGAAAAATCGGCGTGCCTTCCGGAATTGCCCACACGTCGCACTCAAATTTGAAATTCCTCAGATATTCAAGAAATTCATCGCTGAAAATTCTCTTCGAGCGCAGAAACTCAATATCCTCCGCCGTAAAGTTAATCCCGTCTATATACTCGATCATCTGCTCGACGCCCGCCATTATCGCGAAGCCGCCGTTATCGGGAATCTTTCTGAAGAACATATCAAAATACGCGGTCTTATCCTTTATACCCTCGGCGAAAAAACCGTTCATCATGGTGAACTCGTAAAAATCCGTCAGCATTGTTAAGTTAATTTCACTTTTCATATTCCTTACCTCTGTTCCGGTTTTATTCTGACCGCCGCCCTCACTCCGTTTATATTATCTACGTTTGTGTGAAGAATAAACCCGTCGTTTTTCATATATCTCTGCATTTTGTCGTTATATCCGTAAGGGCATAAAATCCAGTAGGAGCCGTTAACGTCAATGTTTTTCATCATGTCAAGCGTCGGAATATATACCATATCGTCAACATAATATTTATACGCCGTTTCACTCAAATCCGCCACATCGTCCCTTGTCGCGCGCCAGTAATGCGTATGGTTTCCGCTTACCGCGAGACCGCGGTCATTGTATGTCAGCATAACCTCGTTTCGCTGCGTCTCTATCCGCGCAAGCTCGTCCATAGTAAATCCGCTTATAAACTCGGTATTGAGCCACTCCCTCAAATCACTCGTTTCCCACATATTGTTTTTATCGTCGAACGCGAGAGAGGCAATACATTTTTTTGTCACAAGAATCTCGCTGCCGTCTTCAAGCTCCTGCACTATCTCCCATTTTACCGGCTTGCCGTCATACGTTCCGAACTCGATTGTATCCTTGGGCGGTTCTATCTGAAGTCCGCCTATAACAAACGCAAGAGCGGTCAGAGAGATAACCTTGTTTCTTGTATGCATATTTACAATGCCGATTATTATACAGGCGAAAAGCACGTCCATACAGTTTGTGAAAAGGAACATATGCTTCATAATATCGGCTTCGCCGTTTCCGATTATCGGCAGACACATATTTATCCACAGTCCCGCGATAAGGACGTACATCGCCATTATGAGATAAAGCCGCTTGGCGTCTGTTTCCTTCTTGTTTTTCACAAGGTAAATATGCACTATAACAACGTATATTGTCATTATAAGAGCGATTATAAAAACTATATAAGGATTATACAGAAATTTTGTGGCGACGCGCAGATTGCTCCACGCGCTGAACCTGTCTGAGCTGTCCATAATAACTGTTTTCGACGTTCCGGTATTGAGCGGACGCAGACTGGACGCGTTCTCGATTGACAGCGCGACTTTTTTTACAAATCTTACGGGGTGACGCATATAGAAGAACACGATATCCATTTTTGAAACCTTGTCGTAAAAATCATGCCGGAACTCCTCCGTAGACGTGTCTATCGCGTACTCGCCCTCCTGCATATAGGCGTTGGTGTTGATAAGCGGCATGTATTTTTCGTCGATTCCGAGCTGCTTCAAATCCTCTTGGGGCGTTTCACTCTCCTTAACCGCTCCGAAAAATACCGCCTGATACGTTGTGTCGTTATGCATCCACGCGGGTATGCTCATGTACAGATTAGCTATGACCGCCGCCGCGAGTATTACCGACGCCGCCACGCCGGCTTTATACAGCCTGTCTTTGCGCAGAAACGCGAACGAAAGCGCGAGAATTGATACGATAATCGAATACGGTACGTTCGCGAGCTTTGAGCCTGCAAAAAAATACAGCGACACAAAGAACAGCGCGACCTTCGGAATCGTCGGGCGTTTGTATATAAGCAGTCCGAGCGCGATAAGCATCATCAGAGAAACATACTGCAGCGGCTCGCCGTAGAGCGAATTGAAATAGAGCAGATAACCGGCGTCGCAAAACATGAATATGAATATCAGAAATACCGTTATCTGAAGTTTTTGGGGCGAGTCGGCGAAGAAAGTGAATATTCCCCACGCAGCCATAGACAGCATTGATATATATATAAGAGCCAGATACCATATATCGTAATGCGTTTCGTCTCTGACAAGAATAGTATTCATTATAAAATTCATTATTTTCGACGCTTTTATTATAATGAACTGCGGCGAGGAATAAATATCTCCTTCCATGTTGCTTTCGCAAAGATACGACGCCTTCTCAAAAAATGAGTCTCCCTCTATTTTCATTTTATAATCCTGCTTGAAAAGATAATAGTAATTATCTTCATCCTCATACTCCATGTTGCTTACAAGCATAACGCGTCTGAAATCACCGTTGTCGGAAAGACCTATATTATCCCCAAGATAGAGTACGGACAGCGAAACCACAAAAACTATAATCGCGCCTATAAGAGGAAATATTCTTTTGTTTTCCTTTAATGAAATCATGACTATCTCCCAATTTATGTATTTGCGCCGTCAAAACCCGCCGGTTTTGCGGCGCTTCTAACAAAACGGACGGAAAATAATTCCGTCCGAAAAATTTTAATATGAATGATTGCTTTTTCTGCTGTATCCTCCGGATCGCTTTGAATCGTTGCTTCGTCTGAGCGATTGCATCTTTTCATCGCTGTCCTGCTTGAATTTCGACAGCTTATCCTCGAAAGAAAGGCTGTCTGACGAGGATAATCCCCAGTCGATTTCCGCCGGACGCACCGAACCGCGCGATTCCGGCGCCGATTTTTTCAGGCTCTCTTTTTTTCCTTCGCGCGCCTGTTTTATCGAAAGACTTATTTTACCGGAGTCGTCTATCTTTATGACCTTTACCTTTACGCTGTCTCCCTTTTTAACGCAATCGTTTATATTCTTGACGTATCCCGATGATATTTCGGATATATGAACAAGTCCGGACTGTTTATTGCCTATATCAACAAACGCGCCGAACGGCATTACGCTTACAATCTTACCTTCTACTATACTGCCGACTGATACCATATTACTTTGTTTTTCCTCTCTGATTGTTTATTATTATTCGCCCGAAATATCCACAAAAATTTTGGCGTTGTTCTTCACAAGTCCCAGCTTCTCGCCGGCTATTTTTTCTATGTATTCGTCCGAATTAACGCGTTCGCTGAGCTCGCCGACCTCTTTCTGACGCTCCTTCTCATACTCAATCTGTTCGTTGAGACGCGCTATTTCCGCTTTTGCGGCGTATATGCGCGGAATCTGCATAACTCCCCGAAGCAGCATTGTGCCGGTCAGCAAAACCAAGACCCATATTTGAATTTTTTTCCTGTGTACCCTGACAAAATCAACAATCCTGTCTTTACCGTCGTTTAACATTATCGGTTCTGTCCTTTCGTCCTTTATTATTTTTCCGATCTTGTACAAATAAAATTTTATACAAAAACAACGTCGGCGTCAAGAGTATTTTTAAAATAAATCCAACAAATTTTAAAATATTTTCAAATATAAACAAAAAAACCCCGAAAATCCATTTACTAAGCAGCAAAAAGTAAAAAATTCCGCCGAGCGCGAGACCTGCGAGTTCATAAAACCGAAAGCCGGCGCTGTTTAAATTCCACGCGCACGCCGTCAGCGCAAAACCCGCCGCAACGACAAACAGCGCATCCGAAACGGCGGTAACGGCGGTATTCGGTTTTAAGACGGCGCGCGCGGCGCGGAACAGGTCGAACAAAGCCGATATCCCTCCGCCGCATACCACCATAGCCAAAAACGCAAAAACCTCTTTGTTCATCATTTAAACAGTCCGGAAAAGAAACCCTCTCCGTTTCCCGACGTATATTGAACCGAATTTATTTCACCCTTTATCTCAAGCGTGCCGGTATCGGTATTAAGCTGATTTATCGTAAGTTCCCTGCCTTTCACGCATAAGCTTCCCCCGCATGTTTTAAGGCTTACCTTGGCGTCGGAAAACTCCGTTACCTCCGTCACTCCCGTGAGCGACATGTTCTTTCTGTTTACAAGCGACAGCGAATGCTCTGATATACTGCTTTTTTCCATGGCTGCTCCCTCCGATAATATTTAATTTCAAATTAAATATATGAGAGAGATTTTCTTTTTATAACTACAGCTGCTTATACAATGACGAAGCGTCATTCTTGAGCGCATGCTCCGCTATTGCGGCAACCTGTACCTTTATCACGCGCTCGCCCGTTTTTATCTCGATTATATCGTTTTCCTTCACGTCGTACGACGCCTTGACGACTCTTCCGTTAACCGTTATTCTTCCCTGATCGCACGCCTCGTTCGCCACCGAACGTCTTTTTATAAGACGCGCTACCTTCAAATATTTGTCTATTCTCATTATTTCCTCCGCAAAGAAAAACGGAACGCCGGTTAAGCGGCGCTCCGAGCTTTTCTTGTAAAATTACTTATTTACAACGTCTTTAAGAGCTTTTCCCGCCTTAAATGCGGGAACCTTTGAAGCTGCTATCTTGATTGTTTCGCCGGTACGCGGATTCTTACCTGTTCTTGCTTCTCTCTTTCTCACTTCAAATGTGCCAAAACCAACAAGCTGTACTTTGTCGCCGGAGCAAAGAGCGTCGGTGACTGCCGCTGTTACAGCCGCAACCGCTTTTTCTGCGTCCTTCTTTGAAAGTTCGGCTTTCTGAGCAACTGCCGCTACAAGTTCTGTTTTGTTCATGATTTTTCCTCCTATTTATTTTAATAATTTTATTTATCCTTTCGGATAACTTCACAGTTAGCCTGTTTGAAGACATTCTATTACATTTTTTTCAATATGTCAATACTTTTCCGCCATTTTAATCCATTTTATCCTAAAAAATCCCGATTTTACGCGATTACTTGGCGCTTTCCCACAGAAAATCAAGCTGCCGCGCCGTCATATTCGCCATATCTTCGTTTTTTTCAATCGCGGCTTTTTCCACTTTTTCAAACCGTTTTATAAACTTGTCCGACGCTTTTGTCAGCGCGATTTCAGGCGTTACTCCGATATGTCTTCCGAGATTTACAACGGCGAAAAGAAGATCTCCGTACTCCTCCTCGATTTCGTCCTCTCCTCCCCGCTTTACGGTTTCCTTTAGCTCGTTCATTTTCTCTTCAGCCTTGCCGTACACCGGTTCGGCGTTCTCCCGGTCAAAACCGACGCTTCCCGCCTTTTTCTGTATTTTTTCGCTCCTCATAAGAGCGGGAAGGTAACGCGGCACGTCTTTGAGCATAGCCGTATACGAATCAAGATTTTTCTCTTTTTTCTTGTTCTTTTCCCACTGTCCGAGCGCCTCGTCCGCGCTTACGGCTTTATCTTTTCCGAACACATGAGTATGGCGCGATATAAGCTTGTTGCATATCTCGTTCACTACGTCGTCAAAATTAAACGCGCCTCTTTCCTCCGCCAGTCTCGAATGGAATATGACCTGCAAAAGCACGTCGCCCAGCTCATTTGCGAAAGCATGATCGTCGCCCGAGTCGAGAGCGTCTATCGCCTCATAACATTCCTCGATCATGCTTTTCTTTATGCTCTGATGCGTCTGCTCTCTGTCCCACGGGCATCCGTTCTCTCCCCGAAGCCTCGCCATTATATCGCGAAGGTCGTCTATTGTGTATTTTTTCATAAGTATTACCATATCCTCTCTGTCATTTTTAATGTAATTATACCACCCCTCGTCTCTTTTTACAAGTCTATCCTTTAAGTATTTTCTTTACCTCCTCCGGCGATACGGCGTTCGTAAGAAACAATGTCAGCAAATATGATGCGAACGATATCGCGCATACCGCAGCGAGATATACTGTTCCGCCGCATACCGACGCGAGCGGCTCTTTTATCATATATATCGTCGCCGACATTACAGCCGCCGCGGCGGCGGGCTTTATCATTATTGCCATAATATTCTGTTTTAAACATAAATGACGGCGGATAGCCGATAAATTTAATATCATTACAACGAAAAAGGCTATATTTGAGCTTATTGCCGAACCGTATATGTTGATTTGAGGATTGCCTATAAGATACCAACTCAACGACAGCTTTACCGCGCTTCCGATGAGTCCGTTATAAAACGGTGGCATGAGTTTTCCCGACGACTGCAATACAGCCGCGCTTATCTGCGAAACGCACATCATGACAACGCACGGTGCGACAGCCGAAAGCATGCCCGCCGACGCTGTATTATGAAACAGAGCCGACAGTATTTCTCCGCTCAGCGTATACATCATCACTCCGCACGGAAGCGACAGCATTATTGTCAGACGTATTCCCATATCCGTCGCCTTCCGCGCTTTTTGCATGTCATTCACAGCGAACGCCCCCGCGATAATCGGCAGTATACTCACTCCGAGCGTCGCGAGTATCCCGACCGGAAGATGAAATACCGTAAGCGCATAGCCCGTATACGCTCCGTACAAAAATCGCGCCTCCTCGGCGGACAAACCCGCGTCAAGAAGGCGTGAGCGGATAAGCGTTGTATCAGCCGCGTTTATTGCGTTTGACGCCACCGACGCGCACAAAAGCGGCAGCGCGACAGAAAGCAAATCCTTCAGTATTTCGCCGGTACTGCCTTCAGATTTTATGTAAACCTTATTCCTTTCCCATAAATAAACTATCATCAATATCGCCGTCGCTGTAATTTCGCCCGCGGTAACTCCCATTATGGCTCCTCCAGCCGTTTTTTCCACGCCGTAATTGATAAAAAGCGCCGCCAGATAATACCCCGCCGCCAGCTTAACGACCGCCTCCGCGACCTGCGAAACAGCCGTCGGAAGCATATTGGACGCCCCCTGATAATAACTCTTGTACGCCGTTCCCAACGCTACAAAAAATATTGACGGCGAAATCATCCTTATCGCGTAAACGGCTTTTTCCTCCTTCATTGCGAGAGCAAAAAAATCGGCTCCGAAATACAGCGCCGCGCTGCCTAAAACGCCTATGAGAGTAAGAAGGATTGCGGAAACGCTGACAATTTTATGCACTCTGCCGTATTCCTTCTTTGAATTTGACTCGGCAACCAGCTTCGACGCCGCAAACGGAAGTCCCGATATTATAAACGACAAAAACATTATGTAAACCTCAAACGCGATGTTGAATACAGCCATTCCTTCTTCGTTCAGTATATATGTAAGCGGTATTTTAAAAACCGCGCCGAGTATTTTCGATATTGCGTTTGCAATCATAAGTATAAGCGCGCCCGTCAAAAAGCTCTGTTTTTTCAAGCCCTCCACCTCTTATCAAAATAAAATCTTGTCTTTTAATTTTATTTTGACGGCGCTGTTTTTATTACCGCGCAACAACAGACAAACTCCAAATTAATCTCAAATCATTTATTATTTTGAAGTCTGTCTATCGTCTGCTGCATAAGCTTGTCGTCCAAAGCCTTAAAGCATTTATATATTGGCAGATGCTTAACCTCACTGTATGCAAATTAAATTTGGGTTTCCGATACTTTAATTCCCGTTTACTCGTACAATTCACGAATTTCGCCCTGAATGGGAGTTTCGCCTTTTAAGATTGAACCCGCCGTGTTCTCCCATTTTAACGGATATGACTTATCAACTGCCGTTTTTCATCATTACAGCGAATTTCAGTCGTTTTGCTACCGTTCTTCATTTGTTTAAACGGTACAACGTTTAATTTCATATAGTGTGTAGTAATCATTTCAGTTTCTCCGATTCATCGGGTTTAATTTGCTCCCCGCAGCGTTTGAGTTCTCCCAAAACTCTTTTCACACCATATTCAGTTAAATACCAATTATTTTTGCTTATGTTGTCCATTTACATACTCAATAAAATTATCAATACGGTTTTTCAAAGCCGTATTGTTGAATTGCTGTTTTGTATTTTTCATCTTACCGTCCTTTCCACAGCAATTCAAGATTTTGTATGCTTACATTATACCGCCCAAAGCACGGAAAATCGACGCCTATGCCGAATAATTTTGTAAATTTTTTGGATTGCCGTATTTAGATTTTTCGTTTTGTATGATATAATTCGGAATGGGAAATAAATTTTAACATTCCGAACATTGTAAGCAAAAAATATCGGTT
>CAYRSG010000002.1:0-71795 GCA_964426905.1 uncultured Clostridium sp.
CATCAATGTTGATATGTATCGGACTTCTTCTCAGAACTAACTGACATACCGTCTCGACGTGAACCGTATGGGGGAACAGGTCAAAGCCGCATGAGCGCGTAAGCGTATATCCGCCGGAGGCAAGGAAACGCGCGTCGCGGGCGAGCGTGGCGGGGTTGCAGGAAACGTATACAATTCTTTCCGGCTGCGCGCGTATAATCGCGGAAAGCGTCGCTTCATCGCTGCCGGCGCGCGGAGGGTCAAGGATAATCGTCGACGGTTTTTCGCCGTCGTTTATAAGTCTCGGCACAATATTTTCCGCGCTGCCGGCGTAAAATTTTGCGTTCTCGATTCCGTTTATCCGCGCGTTTATTTTTGCGTCCTTTACCGCCTGTCCGACAATTTCCACGCCTATGACTTTTTTTGCGCGCTTCGCCGCGCATAAAGAAATCGCGCCTATTCCGCAATATATGTCCATTACCGTTTCACCGCCCGTTAAATCCGCGTATTCCAAGACTTTGCCGTAGAGCTTCTCGGTCTGAACGGGGTTCACCTGAAAAAAGCTGTCGGGAGAAATCTCGAATTTCACACCGAGGAGAATATCCTCGATTTTATTTTTGCCCCACAAAAGCTCTTTTTTGCCGTTTATGTCGGCGATAATTCCCGCGATACTCCCGACCGCGCCGCGCAGCTTTTCGACAATTTCGTCCGCTTTTTCAACGCTTTTCTCCGCCGACAAAACAACCAGTATTTCGCCCGTTTTAAAGGCTTTACGCGTAAATATCCGCGTCAAACCGCTTTGCGGTAAAAATTCTTTGAGAGCCTTGAGTATATTTTTGTTTTCCTCAAAACCTATATCGCAGTCCTCAATCGGTATTATGTCGTGACTTTTTACGGCAAAAAAGCCGCACAAATCGGAATTTGTATGAAAAATCATCTTGTTTCTGTAACGCCCGGGGACGTTCATTCCGATAATACCGTCCGGCTTAAAGCCTTCGAATCCGCCTATTCTGCGCATTGCGTTTTCGATTATATCCCTTTTTATGCCGAGCTGCGCTTCATATTTTATATGGCGGAGCTGACAGCCCCCGCAACGCTCATAATGAGCGCAGCTGTTTTGCGCGCGCAGCGGCGACGGCTCGAAAATTTTAACAAGCCTGCCCCACGCGCAGCGTTTCCGTATTTTTGTTATTTGTATTTCCGCGGTATCGCCCGGCGCCGTCAGCGGAATAAATACCGCGAAACCGTCTATCCTTGCGACGCCGTTTCCGTCCGAGGAGACGGCGTCAACCGTTACCGTATATTTTTTGTTTATTTCAACGGGAATCATAATATACCTCTTTTTTCGCGGCTTGCAAATTACAGCTCTATAATCTTCTTTTTGCCGTAAAAAGAAACAAAAATCCCGGAGGGGATTTTGTTTTTTTCTCCTTGGATCGCCGCTTCCCCGTCATCCTAAAGAAGCGCGGATAACGCGGCGCTCTTGCGGTCTTCCCTGAGGAGTTTTTTATTATACGCGTTCAATATTTTTCATTTCAAACACATTAATCTGCGGCGATTTGTAGTTTTCGATATAATCAAGCGCCTCGTTATAATCGTCAAACACCTTATAGAGTAAATGGCACGCCTCTCTTAAAAATTTTTCCTCGACCGCGGTATCGAGCATGTTGAGCAGCGCGTCGTAGTAGCTGTTCATATTCAGAATAACAATCGCCTTGTTATGCCGTTCGAGCTGTTTTAGGGTAAACACCTCGAAAAATTCCTCAAACGTGCCTATTCCCCCCGGAACGATTATAAACGCGTCGGCCATATCCTCCATAATGCGTTTTCTTTCGCGCATGGAGTCGGTTTTTATGAGCTTGGTGCAGTTTTTAAAAATTCTGCCGTCGACGCCCATGTCCTCTTCTTCAAAAAAATCAGGCACGACGCCGATAATTTTTCCGCCGTTTTCATATACTCCGCGCGCCGCCGCGCCCATCAGACCCGACGCGCCCGCGCCGTAAACAAGTCCGTGACCGCGCCTTGAAAGCTCTCTGCCAAGCTCCTGCGTCTGTTCAATATATGATTTGTCAATAATGCTGCTCGACGCGCCGAATACGCAAATATCCATAAAAATTCCTCCGATAATATTTATTTATACTCAAACCGCCGGAAAAATCCCGGAGGTCCGAAACGACGGTTTATTGACTGTCGTTTTTATAGTCTGATTTATATTATTTTATCACAATTTATATTGTTTGTAAATAAATTCTCATCTATGCGATTGAATTTCGTTTTGATTTATGATATACTTAATATGATTTGAATGAGGAGGGATACGGCGATGTACACTGTTGATTTGCATAATCACACAATTTTCAGCTACGACGGCTCAAATACGCCCGAGGAAATAATTGAAAACGCAATTCGATGCGGTATTGACGTAATCGGCATAACCGACCATCAGTTTACAATCGGCGAAAACCTTCCCGTGTATTATGAATATATTCAGCGCTGCAAAATAAAATACGCCGGTAAAATTAAAGTTTTGTGCGGACTGGAAATCGGTACGCGTCCCGCTCCGCCCGAAGCTCTTCCGCGCGCCGTACAGACGTTTGATTACGTTTTGTTTGAATGTCTCGACGATCCGCGCGCTATGGATTTTTACGAGTTTCTGGAGTGGCGCAGACTTTTTAAGTGCAAAGCGGGTCTTGCGCATACCGATATATTTCGTCTTGGGGAAAGATACGAACCGGATATAATCAAAACGCTCCGTGACAATGATATTTTCTGGGAGCTGAATACCTCGGGAAATTACATATACTATTATGATTTTCTGACAAATGAAAAAAAACAGCGGATAATAAAAAACAGCGGTATCCCCGTGAGCGTCGGTTCGGACACTCATTGGATAGGGGAATACCGCAAAAATCAGGTTCGCCGCGCGAATGAGCTTTTGCGGAAGCTTAATATTCCGCTTCCGTGATTTTTATTTGACAACCCTCAGCGTTATTATATATTTTCCGTCGTTCGAGCGTAAAACGGGCGTATCCGTGTCGAGTCCCGCGATTGTTCCGTCAAAATACGTTTTCGAACGCGTAATTCCCGCGTCTCTTTTCGTCAAAATTTTAAGCAAAAAAACTCCGCTTGCCTGTCCGCCGCCGCTGTAGCCGATATCCGAGAACGGCAGGACGGAGATAAAGTTTCCGTCTTTGGTTTCCGGAATAAGGCACAGGTGAAATTTATTCAGTCTTTCGTTATACCACACTCCGAAGGTATCTTTAACTTCGGCAATCTGTTCCTCGCCGTCAATCGTAAGGCTTGTCGCCTCGCATGAAAGCTTTGTTGAGTCGTGCGCGTAGACGACGTTATCGACGCTGTCCGAGGAATAACCGTATCCGTCGTATATTATGTCCGGAGCGTAAAACAAATTACCGGTAACCGCCTCTTTTGCGTAATCTCCCTCAAGCGTTTTGAATGCGATATTTCCTTTTTTCGCGGCTTTGAAAATTTTGTTAAGGTCGTTTATATCAAGATTTGTAACAGACTCGCTTAATACATTCCGCGCCGCGGCAAGAATATTATCGCCGCGCAGGATATCCTTTTTCTGATTTATTATTTCGTTAAGAAGCGAGTGCGTCGTATCGATTCTGT
Source organism: uncultured Clostridium sp. (assembly GCA_964426905.1). Classification (GTDB taxonomy): domain Bacteria; phylum Bacillota; class Clostridia; order UBA1381; family UBA1381; genus Hominilimicola. The sequence continues at coordinate 3,613 of CAYRSG010000002.1, forward strand.
CCAGATTGCCGTCGCTGTACGCGCGGTATTGCCCGTTGGCGTTTACATTGCTTTTCCTGTAGCGTATAACCTGCATCATTTCTTCTCCCGTAAGCTCATGCTCTCCGGGAGCTAAATTAATATGAAGATTTTGCGACGCGTCGTCGTATACCATTCCTTCACCGTCGCCGTACAGGTCGGGTATATTGAATTTTACTCCGTCAAACTCCGACAAAAGAGAAACGGCGCCGTCAATATTCATCATAACATACTTATCCGTTTTATGTCCCGTTAAATTCGGTATAAAGCTCAGTATTTTTTCAGCCGATTCCTTCGACGCTTCCGAGACATACGAATTTATATACATGGCGTCGCGCGGAATCGACGTTACCGATATACCGCGTTCGCTCACTTCGGCGCACATAATCGCGTCGATGTGACCGCGTCCGTCGTCACCGAGAAAAAGATAATTTGTTTTTTCGCCGCCTTCCGCGGCAAATCCGAAAATACCGGCGCACACAACCGCGAGGACGGCAAGCGGCGCGCATATTGCAAACCCGCGTTTTTTGCGCGAGGAAAGAATATTTGAAAAACGTTTTTTAAGATTTTTCTTATTTTCGCTGAAATATGTTGAAAACGTTGTACGCATACCGCCCGAGGCGCAGCGCAGAATAGTCGTTGAGTAACTGCGGCGGAAAGAAATATCCGTGTTTCTGATAACGCGCTCGTCGCAGGAATATTCCATATCGCGGCAGGCGGCGCGGCGCAGTATATATACAAGCGGATTAAACCAGTGAACGGCGTTTGATACGACAAACAGCAGCTTCATCCATAAATCGCCGCGTCTGTAATGCGTCAGCTCGTGTTTTAAAATCATGTCGAGCTCATCGCTCGTATAGTCGGTTTCCGGAAGTATTATCATCGGACGAACGAAGCCTGTAAGAACGGGACTCTTTATAAGAGCGCACCGCGCAAGACGCGGCTTCGCGCTGTAACCGTCGGCGCGCGCCGGTCTGAGCCACGGTTTGATTCTGCGGCGGAAAAGTATGTAGCCGATTACGTAGTATAGCATAAAGACTGACGCTCCGAAAAGCCATACGGCGGTAAGAATTGTATATAAATTCACATTTTCACGCTTCGACGCGCCGTTTTGCGCCGTGTTTTCCGTAACGCCGTCCGTTGTCGCGGCAGCGGCGGGGGCGCTTTCGGCGGCGGTTATATTTTTGGGTGATAGAGATTCTGTTTGTATTTCCGTATTGTAATTAGTGGTCTGATAGCTGTGAATATCCGGTACTTCTATTTTCACGCGCGGGTCGGGTCTGTACGGGATAAGGAGCAAAAACGCGCACAATATCCATACCGCGTACCGCCAACGCGCCGAATAACGTTTGCTGAAAACGGGAGTTAAAAGCAAATTGATTAAAATTACCGCTGATACTCCCATGGATATTTCAATATATGTTTTAAGCATTTATTCCGCCTCCTTTATAAATTCCTCCAGTTCCTTCAAATCTTCCTTTGATACGCTTTTTGAATCGTAAAGAGACGCTATAAGACTTTTAAGCGAGTTTTTATGCAGCTTGGCGAAAAAGTTTCTGCTTTCCGCGTCAAGATATTCTTTTTCCGAGACAAGCGGCGTATAGAAATTGATTTTACCTTCTTTTTTACATTCGAGATAACCCCTGTCGCAAAGACGCGTAAGCAGATTTAAAAGCGTCGAACGTTTCCACGATTTAACTCCGCTTAGCTTTTCCATGACGTATTCGGAATTTACGCTATGATTTGCTTCCCATATTATAAGCATTATTTCAAGCTCGGAGTCGGGTAATTTCCGTACCATAATCATCATTCCTTTCATTATTAGACACTTGTCGAATTTGATAATTATATTTTACACTTGTCGAATATATTTGTCAAGAGCTTTTTGAATTTTAACGAAAAATATTTTTTCGCCGTCTCGATAAACTTTTTACGGAAGTACACAAGGACGCCGGTCTCGATACGATCGTTATTTTTTTGATAATGTTGCAACTTAAATTAAATTATGATACAATTATCTCCGTAAAGAACCGCGGAGGAGATAAAATGATAGCAATTATAGATTACGGCGCGGGAAATCTGCACAGCGTTAAAAACGCTCTCGATTTTCTCGGCGCGGAGAACACAGTCGCGGGCGGCGCGGACGAGATACTCGCCGCCGACAAGATTATACTGCCGGGCGTGGGCGCGTTCGGAGACGCGATGAAATGTCTTGACGGCGCGTCCCTTGCCGGAACGGTAAAAAAGGCGGCGCGCAGCGGCAAGCCGTTTCTCGGCATATGCCTCGGACTTCATATGCTTTTTGAGGAAAGCGAGGAAAGTCCCTCGGTTAAGGGGCTTGGTATATTTAAAGGAAAAGCGGTGAAAATTCCCGAAGGGGACGGTTTTAAAATTCCGCATATAGGCTGGAACAGCATACAAGTAACGAAGGACAGCAAAATACTTAAAAATATCGGTTCCGAGCCGTATGTGTATTTTGTCCACTCCTACTATATACAGCCGGAGGAGGACGGTATCGCGAGCGCGTACACCGTATACGGACGGAAGCTTGCCGTCGCGGTCGAAAAGGACAATCTTTTCGCGCTGCAGTTTCATCCCGAAAAGAGCGGCGATACCGGCATGGAAATTTTAAGGAATTTTATCAAGCTTTAAGGAGAAGAATATGTACGCAAAAAGAATAATACCGTGTCTGGACGTAAAGGACGGCAGGGTTGTTAAGGGTGTGAATTTTGTAAATCTTATCGACGCGGGCGATCCGGTCGAGTGCGCGGCGGCGTACGACAAAGCCGGCGCGGACGAGCTTGTGTTTCTCGACATAACGGCGTCGTCGGACGCGCGCGAGATCGTCGCGGATATGGTTGAAGCCGTGGCGAAGAAGGTTTTTATACCGTTTACCGTCGGCGGCGGAATACGCGCCGTCGAGGACTTTCGGAAAATTTTAAACGCGGGCGCGGATAAGGTGGCGGTGAACAGCGCGGCGCTAAAGCGTCCGGAGCTTATCCGCGAAGCGGCGGAGAAGTTCGGCAGTCAGTGCGTCGTCTGCGCGATTGACGCGAAAAAACGCGCGGACAAAAGCGGTTGGGACGTGTATTTAAACGGCGGCAGAGTGAATACCGGTATCGACGCGCTCGAGTGGGCGAAGAAAGCCGAGGAGCTTGGCGCGGGGGAAATACTTCTTACAAGCATGGATCGCGACGGAACGAAGTCCGGATATGATATCGAGCTTACAAGAAAAGTAAGCGAAAACGCGAAAATCCCCGTTATCGCGTCGGGCGGAGCCGGCGGAATGGAGCATTTCCTCGACGCTTTCCGAGAGGGAAAGGCGGACGCGGCGCTTGCGGCGAGCCTGTTTCATTTCAGAGAAATCGAAATAAACGATTTGAAGAAATACCTTCGCGAAAACGGCGAAAGCGTGAGATTACAGGAAGGGAAGCGAGCGTATGAGTAAAAAGAACAGAAGAAAGACCATTACAAAAAAAGAGGGCGCGATAAGAAAAGGAGAATTCAGCGTCGACGATTCAAAGGTTTATATAATAGCGACTATTATAATGTTCCACATATTGCCGCTCTTATTTATTATGCTCGGCGAAAACGGCAAAACGATAATGAGCATGTCATACGTTACGACAAATCCGATTTTTCTTGCGATAACGGGACTGATTTACGGAATCAAGAAAGGCTTCAACTTTAAATTCCCGCTTATTATGACCGTTCTGTCGGCGCTGTCCGTGTTCATGTACGGCGAGTTCGGAGAAGGTATGACTATCGCGAGTCCGGTAATTCTGGGAATAGTCTATCTGATATTCTCATTCGGGGCGACGATAATAGGCGCTTTTGTAAAAAAAGCGATGAATTTTTAATCGGCTTGCCTGTAAGCCGAAAACAACGCTTATCGACGCCGTTTTTGAAGCGTTTCAAAGTAAAACCAAAAGTTTCTTGCCCTGCGGCAAGAGATTGAATTTAATCCCTATCAGCGCCGGCGCAGGGCGGCGGAATGGAGATCGTTATGGAAAAGAAGCTTTACGGCGCGTCCACGCAGATGACGCCAGTAATTTACAAGGATTTTTACAAGATATATTACGGCGAGCGGCTAAGAGGCTTTAAGATTGCCGCCGCTCTGATTGCCGCGGCGCTTATTATATGCGCGGCGTATTTGTATTATAATAATTTCCCGCTCGCGTGGGCTTTTATAGCGCTGTGGATAGGCGCGGTTTTGCTTGTTTATCCGCATATGGCGTACAGAAAGCCGTACAAAAAGGCGAAAGACGCGAAGCAGACGACGCATTTCGCGTTTTATGAAACATATGTTTCGGAAAAAACAAATTCAAAAAGCACGGATTATAATTATTCCGATTTAATGAAGATTATCGAGACAAACAAGTATTTTCTGATTTTTCACGATATCGGAAGCGTAAGCATTGTTATAAAGGAGAGCGTTAAGGAGGACAGCGGCGGACTGGCGGAGCTGCTGAAAACAAAAGCGCGGTATAAAAAAATAAAGAAATAACGAGACGGTTCGCCGTACCGCGGCGTCTTCCGGACGGGCGGCGGCAAGCCGTACGCTAAACCGTGATTTTTATTACAATTATATACGAACGTAAGAAAAATTTTTTTCTTGAAAAAATTTTTTTAAAAAAGGGGAACTTTTTTAAAAAAAGCGCGTCTAACTAAGTGTAAAGCATAACAGCCGCAGGTTACATAAACAATTTGAACAAAAAAGCCGGTCTTCACGCGGTTATTTTGTGATTTTGCCATAAAATTAAGAAAAAGGTCGGTTTACCATAAAAAAATTGTTGACAACGGCGTTGTGAAATAGTAAAATATTCAGTAGCAGTTTTCGAGTAATTGGGTAGAAGCGTTAATTGAAAATTGTTGTTGCAATATGGGTCGCGTTACGGCAAAGCAGGTTAGAGCCGCGATGTGACAAGAATTACAGTTTGTTTACAACTGTAATTTTGCATTGACTTTAACGCGCGAAGCGTGTTATAATCAATGCGTAATAATGCTTTTCCGTGCGGTGAAGAGCGCCGGATAAGCTAAACTGTAAACTCTTCGGAACAAAGTATAAAAAGGGAGGATTTGAGACTATGAATAAGAATCTCAAAAAGGTAATTTCAGCAGTTGCTGCTCTTACAGTGTCGGCTTCTTCTATCGCTGCTTTTGCCGTTGATTTTCCTGACGTAGAGTCTGACGCGAGCTATGCGCAGGCGGTTCAGGAGCTTTCAGCGCTCGGCATTATCAACGGTTTTGAAGACGGAACTTTCAAGCCGGACGAACTGGTAACAAGAGCGCAGATCTCAACGATGATTGTTGCCGCGCTCGCGGAAACATCCTCGGCGGAAGCTTCAAAGGCGGCTTCTAAGTTCACAGACGTTGCATCGGGCGAAAACGGTCACTGGGCTATCGGTTATATCAACCAGGGCACAAGCGACGGCTGGATCTCGGGCATGGGCGACGGAACATTCGCTCCGGACGACAACGTAAACTTCGTACAGGCTCAGAAGATGCTTGTCGCTGCTATCGGTTATGATACATATGCTCAGGCTCAGGGCGGATGGCCTTCAGGCTATAAACTCTACGCTAATTCACTGAACATCACAAAGGGTCTTTCGGGTATCACAGACGATACGCAGCTTACGAGAGCTCAGGTTGCTCAGATGATTGACAACGCTATGGACGCTCCGCTTTGCATTATTAAGAGCTGGACGACAGAGTGGAACGGCACAAAGACGCCGAACCTTGAAGTTAAGGACGGCGAAGGTAAGGATTACCAGACGCTGTTCACAAATAAGCATAAGGCATACAAGGTATACGGTCGTGTAACAGATACAACAAAGGCTAATCCGTCTCTTGAAGCGGGAACGGTTGAGTTCCAGGTTGAGAAAGCGGATAACTTTGACGATCAGTACGTAACGTCTTCGGATCTTATCGATCCCGAAACTATGTACGTAGGCGAATCGAAGGCTGACGAGTACATCAGAACATACTCGCAGGCTCTTATTCAGAAGGACGACGACGACGAGTATACGATTATTTCTCTTACGCCGGCTGCCGCTAACAAGTCGGTAACGCTTGCGGCTGAGGACTTTGACGACAGCAAGTCGACATACGAGAACCTTTACTTCTATCCGGCGGGTACGACAAGAAGCTCGGTTAAGTACGCTCTCGATACGGAAAACGGTGTAACAGTATATGTAAACGGCGTTGAACAGGATATCGATTATGTTGATTACATAAACAGCCATGAGACGGCTTCCGTAACGCTTCAGAAGGAAACAAACGTTGGTTCGACAAGCTCGTCTACAAAGTACAACGTAATCATGATTTCTTCATACGCTACGGCTGTTGTAGACGAAGTAATCGACAAGACAAACGAAATTTCCATCAACTTCAAGGCTCAGTCGGTTAACAAGTCAAGAATGACTCTCGAGAAGGACGATGACAATTATACGTATACGTTCACGCTTGACGGCGAAACAATTGACGCTACGGACCTTGAGGAGTTTGACGTTCTTAACATCGCTTATGATACGGCGGACTTCGCAAGCTCAAACTTCTATGACGTAATCGTTACAAGAAATACTGTAGACGATGTTAAGTGCACGGGTATCAGCACAAAGAACAACGAATATACAATCGGCGGAGACAAGTACAGCTTGGCTGAGGGTATGGATCCCGGTATCGAGCAGTCGTCCACATATAAGCTGTATCTCGACCACTTCGGAAGAATCGCTTACGCTGACGAGAGCTCGGTTGCTAAGAACATCGGTATCTTGAGAAACATCTACAAGAAGGCCGGCGGCGACTACATGGCTCAGATTATCACTAAGGAAGGCGCTGAGGAAGAGTACAAGGTAGATGAAAAGAACCTTGATGATTACACAGCTATTCTCGGCACAACAGCCGACGATCCTGAAGTAACTTACACATCATCCGGCGACGGCAGCAAGCTTGACAAATATCCGGATCAGGTTATCGAATATTCGGTAAGCTCGTCTTCAAACAAGATCACAATCAAGAACGACGCTAAGGCTCTCAACGGTACGACGTCGACGAACGAATATAAGTCTTCATCAGACAAGATTGGTTCGGTTAAGCTTTCAGACGCTACGGTAATTCTTGATATCTCGGATATCAACAAGGATGAATACAGCGTAATTTCTAAGGAAAACCTTGTAGACGGCAACGACTACACAGCTGTTGGTTATGACAAGTCGTCATCAGACAGCATTCACAGATTCGTTCTTATTACAGACGGCTTCAACGGTCTGAATTCCACAACTCAGCTTGCGGTATTCCAGAGCAGCGAGCTTATCGAGGACGGCGACGATGAGAGAACGGCTTACAACATCGTTATAAACGGCGAGGAAACACAGGTTATCCTTGACGACGATACTGTAGATCCCGGATTCTCGGACGGCGACGTTATCATGTACACAGAGAACGGCGGTTATGTAAGAGACGTATACAGCATCTTCACAGATACGGATATGCTTGATTCAACAACATACGAAGACTTCAGAGATATGGTACTTGCTGCAAACGGCAAGGGTATCATCGTTGACACGCTTGACGGCGAGCCTGTCGGCGAACAGCTCAGCGACAACAACAACGACGACGTCAACCTCGTATTCGGTCCTGTTGTAAACAAGAAGGGTAACACAGTTGTAATCGGTACGATTGAAGACAAGCAGTATGTTAACTATGACACAGGCTTCGAAGTAGATACGAGAGACGCTAAGGTTTACGCTTACGACTTCGGCGCAAGCTCAAAGTACTCAAGAGTACTTCTTGACAACGGTATGCAGGCTACACCGGATTCTAACGCGGCTGTTTCGACAAACGCTGCGGGCGAGGATATTCTCGACCTTACAGATGAAGACGTAGTAGACGATATCGTATTCGCGGTAGCAAGAGTTATTGATGACGACGTTCAGGAAATCTACCTGATTCTCAACAACTAATTCTTAAACCTAGAAATTTAAAAGAACCGGTCTTTGACCGGTTCTTTTTTTCGCGTAATAGTTACAATATACAAAAAACCCTTCCCTTGTTTGTATAATATTAAAGTATAGAAAAAAATAATAGATTTTATTGTGCAAAATGTTGTTAAAAACACTTGCAAAATACCTGTGTTTTGTGATAAAATAATAACATACAGTTAGTAGCTCTTGTTTCGGTTTGCATATGTCCGTAAAAGGCATAAAAACAGAGAAAAAGGTCTTTACAATGCGACTGTTATGGTGTATAATAAAAGCAAAAACAAAATAAAACCAAATAAAACAAAGAAATGAGGGAAAACAAATGTTCAAATCTGATTACGAAATCAAAAAAGAGCTTTGCGAAGTTGGTAAGAAAATCTATAATGACGGTTTTGTCGCCGCCAATGACGGTAACTTTTCCGTACAGATAGATGAAAATACATATTTCGTAACTCCGACAGGCGTATCGAAGGGTTTCATGACTCCCGAGATGATCTGTAAGGTTGACGGTCAGGGGAACCTCAAGGAGTCTAACGGACCTTGGAAGCCGTCGTCGGAGTTTAAGATGCATTTGAAAGTGTATCAGGAAAGAAAGGACGTTAAGGCGGTTGTTCACGCGCATCCTCCGATTGCGACGTCGTTCGCTATCGCGGGTATTCCGCTGGACAAGCTGATTATGCCGGAAGCGGTTATCTTCCTTGGCGCGGTTCCTATCGCGCAGTACGGTACGCCTTCGACAATGGAAATCCCCGAGTCGCTTGAACCGTATCTTCAGGATTATGACGCTATTCTCCTTGCCAATCACGGCGCTCTGTCTTTCGGCTGCGATCTCAATACGGCGTTCTTCAGAATGGAATCGACAGAATTTTACGCTAAGCTCCTGTTCTACGCGAGAATGCTCGGCGGTGAAAATGAAATCCCCTGCGGAGAGGTTAAGAAGCTTGTTGATTTGAGAAAGTCGTTTGGCGTTCCGGGCAAGCACCCGATGGAGAAATTATGCCCCGGCTGCTATGCGGGAGACGATACATGTTCGATGTCTCCGACGGAAGCGAATGAAAAGTACGGCGTAGAATCGTCGGCCGCATATCACGGATTCAAGCCGCTTCCTTCACAGGTTTGTCCGACTAATTCCGTAAACGGTAAGGATATGGAAAGCCTTGTAGCGGAGGTTACCAAGAAGGTTTTGGAACAGATGAACAAATAATCGGTGAAATAAGATGAAAACGATTGACGAGCTTGTCGGCGAGGTTGCGAAAAATCTCGGCGCGCTCAAAACCGAAAAACCGCCAAACGCCGAAAAAGGCGCCGATAAGAATAAAGCCGAGATTAAAAAGCGGGAGACAGAACAAACCGAAAAAAAGGATTGTCGCCGGAAAATGACGCTCGATATCGCAAAGGAGCTTGCAAAAGCCGCCCAAACAGCCTCTCGTATTATCGGAATAAAAATTGTCGTCGCGGTAGTGAACGAGGGCGCGAACCTCGTATTGCTGCAGGCGATGGACGACAGCTACATAGCGAGTATCAGAGCGGCGCGGGACAAGGCTTATACGGCCGCGGCTTTGAAAATGCCGACGCACACGGCGCTTGAGGAATCGAGAGGCGGCGCGCTCGACGGACTGACAAACGGAAACGGAATATTGCTTCTCGGCGGCGGATTTCCGCTTGAGAGTGAAAATAAAATATACGGCGGAATCGGAGTTTCCGGCGGCAGCAAGGAGCAGGATACGCTTATAGCGGCGGCTGCGGCGGAATACTTCAGACTTCGCTTTAATCAAGGAGGTCGGAATAGTTAATGGTAGATGAAAAACAGGTAAGTGAAATCGTTAAGAACGTGCTTGCCGGAATGGATCTTTCCGCGCTCGACAACACACCGAAACGAACGCAGCTCGGCGTGTTTGATACGATGGAGGAAGCCATTGCAGCGTGTAATAAGGCTTATACGACTTTCAGACACTATAACAAAGAACAGAGAGAAAACATTATAAAGGAAATCAGACGTCTTACCCATGAGGAAGCCGAAATTATGGCGAAGCTCGCCGTTGAGGATACAAAAATGGGTAACGTGTACCACAAGATTTTAAAGCATCATCTTGTCGCCGATAAAACTCTCGGTACATCTGATTTGGAAACAAGAGCGCTCGCGGGCGACAGAGGACTTACGCTTATAGAAATGGCTCCGTTCGGAATTATCGGCGCGATCACTCCGTCGACAAATCCGAGCTGTACAATTCTCTGCAACAGTATTTGTATGCTGGCGGGAGGCAACGGCGTTATCTTCAATTCGCATCCGCACGCAAAAAGAATTTCAGCGTACGCCGTTGACCTTGTAAACAGAGCCGTATTGGCGGCGGGCGGTCCGGAAAACATTGTATGCACGGTTAAAAACCCGACAATAGAAACCTCGAATAAAATGGTAAACGACCCGTCGGTAAGAATGCTGGTTGCCACAGGCGGTCCGGGCGTTGTAAAGATGCTTCTTTCCAGCGGAAAGAAAGCTATCGGCGCGGGCGCGGGTAATCCTCCGGTTGTCGTTGACGACACGGCGGACATTCCCAAGGCGGCTAAGGATATTATTGACGGCTGCACGTTCGACAATAATCTTCCGTGTATCGCGGAAAAAGAGGTATTTGTTTTAAGAAATGTGGCTGATGAACTGATTCACCACATGCTTAAAAACGGCGCGTACATGATAAACGAGGCGCAGGTAAAGCAGCTTGAAGACGTTGTTCTTGTATGGTCCAAACCTAAGAAGGAGGGCGACAAGCCGAAACGCGTTATCAATAAGGACTGGGTAGGACGCGACGCGAAGAAAATTCTTGCTCAAATCGGCGTAAACGTAGGCGATGAGGTAAGATGTATTATCTGCGAGACGGAGTTCTCACAGGCGTTTGTTCAGACAGAGCTTATGATGCCGATACTTCCTATCGTAAGAGTGGATACGTTTGACGAGGCTGTTGAGATGGCAGTTAAGGCTGAACACGGCAATCGTCACAGCGCACATCTCCACTCCAAGAATGTTGACCATATGACACAGTATGCAAAGGCAATCTGCACAACAATATTTGTTAAGAATGCTCCTTCATACGCCGGTATAGGCTTCAACGCCGAGGGCTGGACGACATTCACAATCGCAGGTCCGACAGGCGAGGGTATTACCTCTCCGAGAAGCTTCACACGTATAAGACGCTGCGTATTGTCGGACGCGCTCAACATTATATAATTCGGCGGGCTAAAATCCCGCGGCTTACCGGTTTTCCTGACTCGGAGTATAATTCATACGCCGTCGTCTTTAAAAACGGCAACCTGCGAAATTTTTCTCAGCCGATACGGCTGTTTTTCAAAACAGCGCAAAAAACTATAAAAAAAGGAGTTGATAAACTTGAACATAAATGAAAATGAAGTCGCGAAGCTTGTCGCTCAGGTTTTGCAGGAAATGACGGGCGGCGCTCCGGCGGTCGGTTCTCAGAAAAAATGTTCGGGCGGCGGCGCGATACCTAAGACGTCGAGAGTCGCTATGATGACGCAGCTCAAACATTTTGAAATTCAGGAATATCCGATCCCGACTCCCGGCGACGACGATATACTTGTAAGAGTCGAGGGCTGCGGCGTATGCGGCACGGACGCTCATGAATACAAGAACGACCCGTTCGGTCTTATCCCTGTTGTTCTCGGTCACGAGGGTACCGGTGAAATCGTCGCGATGGGCAAGAATGTTAAAAAGGACAGCGCGGGCAAGCCTCTCGGTATCGGAGATAAGGTTGTTACCTGTATGATATTCAAGGACAATCCCGAAATTACGATGTTTGACCTCAATAAACAGAATGTCGGAGGCGCCGACGTCTACGGACTTCTTCCCGACACAGAGGAACATCATCTGTGCGGATGGTATTCGGACTACATATTAATTAAGGGCGGTTCAACGGTATTTAACGTATCCGACCTTGACCTCGATTCAAGAATACTTATCGAGCCTTGCGCGGTTCTTGTACACGCTGTTGAGAGAGCAAAGACGACAAATATACTGAGATTTAACTCAAGAGTAGTCGTTCAGGGCTGCGGACCTATCGGTCTTATCTGTATTGCCGTTTTGCGCACAATGGGTATTGAAAATATTGTCGCGGTTGACGGAAACGAGCAGAGACTTGCTTTTGCTAAGCGCATGGGCGCGGACGCGACGGTTAACTTTATGAACCACAAGGGTATCGACGCTCTCGCGGGCGCCGTACAGGACGCTTTCGGCGGTCATCTTGCTGATTTTGCGTTCCAGTGCACAGGTTCGCCGATCGCTCACGCGAATATATATCATTTTATACGTAACGGCGGCGGACTTTGCGAGCTTGGATTCTTTATTAACGGAGGAGACGCTACGATAAATCCGCACTTTGACCTTTGCTCAAAGGAAATAACGCTTGTCGGGTCGTGGGTTTACACGCTTCGCGACTATGCCACAACGTTTGATTTCCTAAAGAGAGCGAACGCTATAGGACTTCCGATAAAGGAGCTTATAACGCACCGCTTCCCGCTTGAGGAAATGAACGAGGCGCTTGAAACAAATCTCGCGCAAAAGGGTCTTAAAATTGCGTACGTAAGAAAAGACCTGATTTAATCCCGGAAAGGATTGAACAATTATGAATGAAGCAATAGGAATTATCGAAATGTTCGGTTTTGTCACGGCGATAACCGCGGCGGACGCGGCGGCAAAGGCCGCGGATGTAGAGGTAATCGCGATTGACTCCAACAAGCCGGCGAACGCTGAATCCGTTGAGGTGCCGCTCATTATGGCGGTTAAAATTCAGGGCAGCGTATCGGCGGTTGAGGCGGGAGTCGAGGCGGCGGCAAAGGCCGCCGAGAGTGTTTCGGGACTTATCAACAAACACGTCATCGCAAGACCTACCGACGACGCGCAGAAAATGGCAAACCGCGTCAGCGTGGGACGAGACAAGGTCGGTCATATACCGAACAATGCCTGAGGGAGGTAGATTATGCAAGCATTAGGATTTATCGAAACAAGAAGTCTTACCGCTTCCATAGACGCCTCCGACGCAATGACGAAGGCCGCCGACGTAAAGGTAGTCGGAACCGAGAAGATAGGTTCGGGTCTTGTAAATGTAGTGATTATAGGCGAGGTTGACGCCGTTAAAGCCGCCGTTAAGGCGGGCGAGGCGGCGGCAAGAGAAATCGGAGAGGTTTACGCGGTACATGTTATTCCGCGTCCGCACGACGATATCGCCAAAATCCTGCCTTCAATATGACGGGAGGTAGTATATGGAATATTCATTGGGACTTGTTGAGGTCAGCGCGCTCGGTAACGCAATTATTATGCTGGACGATATGCTTAAAGCGGCGGATGTTGAGTTTGTCGCAACGGAAAGGAAGCTCGGCGGCAGACTTGTAACAATAGTTGTACGCGGAGAGCTTACGGCAGTTCAGGCGTCTGTGGACGCGGGAGTTGCGAGAGCGAAAAAGTGCGAATGTTTAAAAGCGTCGCAGGTCATTGCGAGACCTCACAGAGAGATTTTAAAATTCCTGCATCTTGGTGAAAAGGGAAAAAATCCGAACTCGGAGTTTGCGGGAACACATGTGGGAGCAATTCCCGAGAAAGCGCCGGCGAAACCGGCGGCGGTAAAAAGAACGGCGAAAAAAGAAGCCGTAAAGAAAACCGCGGATACTTCAAAAAAGTCCGAGACTGAAAAAACCGCGGACACAGCGGCAAAAAGACGCGGACGTCCGAAAAAAACAAATAATTAAGTTCTGAAATGCGCGAAGCGCTTTTAGATAAACAAAACAAGTAAAAAAAGGGCAAAGCCCAAAAAAATAGGAGGAAGTTAAAATGGCAGTAGAAGCATTAGGTATGGTAGAAACAAGAGGTCTTGTTGCGGCAATCGAAGCGGCGGACGCAATGGTTAAAGCGGCTAACGTAACATTGATCGGTACAGAGAGAATAGGCTCGGGTCTTGTAACCGTAATGGTAAGAGGCGACGTAGGAGCTGTTCAGGCGGCTACAGACGCAGGCGCCGCGGCAGGTTCAAGATTGGGCGAGCTTATTTCGGTACATGTTATTCCGCGTCCGCATAACGACGTTGAGAAAATTTTGCCGGCCGTATAATTAAAACAAGAGAATTACGTAAATTTCCCGAGCGCGGGAGGAAATACTCCCGCGCTTAGGGGAAAACGCCTCAATTCTTAGGAGGAAAAAGGAATGGACAACAATTTGCAGGATATGATTGCTAAAGCCGTTGTAGACATACTCAAGCAAAAAGAAGCCAATGACGGTATTAAAGTCGGCGTGTCGGCGAGACACGTTCATTTATCACAGGAAGATTTAGAGACGCTTTTCGGCAAGGGTCACCGGCTCACAGTTAAGAAAATGCTTATGGGCGACCAGTTTGCCGCTGAAGAATGTGTAACGCTGGTAAGTCCGTCGCTTCGCTCAATCGAGGGAGTGCGCGTTCTCGGTCCGGTAAGAAAGCAGTCTCAGGTTGAGGTTTCAAGAACAGATACCTTTAAATTGAAGGTTAGTCCGCCTGTACGTCCTTCAGGCGAGTTAAAGGGTTCCGCGCCGATGGCGCTTGTGGGACCGAAGGGCAGCATTTTTCTGAATGAAGGCTGTATTATAGCCAACAGACACATACATATGACTCCGCAGGACGCGGAAAAATACGGAATCAAGGATAACGATATTGTTGACGTTGAAATCCAAAACTCAAAACCGACTCGTTTTTATAACGTACAGGTGAGAGTAAGAGAAGACTTTAACACGGAAATGCACATTGATACAGATGATGCAAATGCCTGCGCGATTAAAACAGGCGACAAAGTTGTGATTATAGAAAAATAACCGTCTTAGGCTCTTTTGAGCTTAATAAGAGGATTGATAATAATGATTATAGGCAGAGTATATGGAAGCGTTGTTTCGACGCATAAGCTGGAGTCTCTTGTCGGCTATAAGTTTATGCTTGTTCAGTGTATTGAACATAACACGCTTATCGATAAGTTTCTTATCGCGGTTGACGGCGTAGGCGCCGGTATAGGCGAAGATGTTATTATAACAACCGGCTCGGGCGCGCGTATGGCGCTCGGTAAACCGGACGCGCCCGTTGACGCGGTTATAGTGGGAATTTTAGATGAAAAGCAAGTATAAAACTCTTTTTGGGGAGGCATAAGCACAATGACGTTAGAAGAGCTTCAAAAAATTGTGTATGAAGCGGGAATTGTCGGCGCGGGCGGCGCCGGATTTCCGACTCACCGGAAATTTTCCGATAAGGTTAAGCAGATTATCGTAAACGCCGCGGAATGCGAGCCGCTGATGATGGTAGACCATCACCTTCTGGAGCATCATTTACAAGCGATAGTCGATACGCTTAATCTTCTTATTGATACCCTGGGCGCGGATGAGGCGATTATCGGAATCAAGGGTAAAAATATGCGCCTTCTTGATAAAAAGATTACCGCGTCTTTGGACGGTACAAAAGTACATATAAAAGAAATTCCCGATATATATCCCGCCGGCGACGAGGTTGTGCTTACATACGAAACAACCGGTAAAATAATACCGGAGGGCGCTATTCCGGTAATGGTGGGCGTAATGGTAATAAACGTGGAAACCGTTTATAATATTCACCGCGCCGTTACAAAGGGAGAGCCTGTATCGGAAAAGTACATAACAATCGGCGGAGACACAAAAGAAGATATAACGATTAAAGCGCCTGTCGGCATGAAGATTAAAGAGCTTCTTGAAGCGGCGGGCGTCGGCAGTCTTGAGGGTAAAGAGGTAATTAACGGCGGACCTATGATGGGAAAGCTTGTTGACCTTGAGAATGACGCCGTTACAAAGACTACAAAGGGACTTCTTATTTTCCCTGTTACTCATTCAATAATTCAGCGCAAAAAAATACCGATGGCAATGACGTTAAAACGCGCTTCGGCGGCGTGCTGTAACTGTACGATGTGTTCCGATATGTGTCCGAGAAATCTTCTCGGCTACGATTTGAACGTGCATAAAACGATCCGCGCCGCTTCGCACAGCGAGGTTACAAACACGGAAAGCTTTTTGCAGTCAGCTCTTTGCTGCGGCTGCGGAATCTGTACGGTAATCGCATGTCAGCAGATGCTTGACCCGCAGGCGATTTCTATGGAAATTAAGGGCGCGCTCGGAAAATATGGCTTGAAACGTCAGAATAATAAGGCGCCTGAGCATGTAAAGCCCCAGAGAGCGTCAAGGCTTGTATCTTCATCCGTACTTATAGACAGACTCGGAATAAGAAAATACGTCAAGGATAAGGTTGAGAGAAGATATATGGATTTCGCTCCGAAGGAAGTATATATTGAGCTGAAGCAGCACGTCGGAAAACCGGCGTCGGCGACCGTTAAAAAAGGCGATAGGGTAAAGACGGGCGATGTCGTCGCCAGGACAGCGTATGAAGATCTCGGCACGACAATGCACGCGAGCATTGACGGTACGATTAAGGATATTACGGACAGATTTGTTATTATTGAAAGATCGGTCTGAATAAAATCGCTCGTCTCACCGCTTTTTGCCGAGGGCGGTATAAGCATGCGGCGCCTTCGCCCGCAAAGCGGCGGTCTGAACGATTTTCTTTCAGCCTGATATTATTGCGTCTTTGATATAGAAAGGAACGAATAAAAAATGAATTCCATAGGATTAGTTGAAGTAAAAAACGTGTCCAAGGGCGTTGTCGTAACTGATGAAATGCTCAAGAGCGCAGGCGTTACGCTCATAAGCTCCGGCTCGGTATGTCCGGGCAAGTTTGTCACGATTGTGGGCGGAGAGCTGTCGGCTATTCATGCGGCTGTTGACAGAGCGGCGCTTGTCGCGGAGGACGCGCTTATAGATAAATTCGTAATAGGTAATCTCGGCGAAAATGTGTTCGAGGCGATATGCGGAACGGCGGATGTTAAGGAAAAGAAAGCGTTCGGAATTGTTGAAACCTTTACTGCGGCAAGCGCGATTGAGGCTGCCGACGCGGCAGTTAAATCGGGAGATATAGAGCTTATAGAGGTTCGTGTCGCTCGCGGTATGGCGGGCAAGTGCTTCGTCTCAATGACGGGCGACGTCGCGGACGTTAAGGCGGGCGTTGAAGCCGGCGCGAGAATCGCGGCGGAAGACGGCGTACTGATTAATACGGAGGTTATTGCGAATCCGCATCCCGAGCTATGGGAAGCGGTGCTGTAATTATGAATAATACAGAGGGCGCCGCGTTACGCGGCGTCTTGGACGTCGACAAGCTGTCGACAGCCCAAAACGACGGTTTAGCGACCGTCGTTTTGCGTTATGGGAAATTGTCCGTTTACCGTAAGCATACGTATCGGTTTGCAATTGAGATAAAGGAGACATGAGGTATGAACACATCGAGAAGCGAAGCGTCATTTAATGAAGCGAAAATATATATTCCGGGCGGCGTGAATTCGCCTGTAAGGGCGTTTAAAAACGTCGGAGCTTACCCTTTGTTTATCGCGAAAGCGCGCGGAAGCAAAATATACGACATTGACGGCAATGAATTTATAGATTACGTCGGCTCGTGGGGACCGATGTTTCTCGGTCACGGCAAGGACTGCGTAAGGGAAGCTGTTATTAAAGCGGCGGAGAACGGACTGTCCTTCGGCGCGCCGTGTCTTGCCGAAACGGAGCTGGCAAAGCGTATATGCTCTCTTGTGCCATGCGTGGATGAGGTTCGTATGGTAAACTCCGGTACGGAGGCCGCTATGTCGGCAATACGTCTTGCACGCGGGTTTACCGGAAGAAATATTATAGTAAAATTTGAGGGCTGTTATCACGGTCACAGCGATTCTTTGCTTATAAAAGCCGGTTCGGGCGCGGCGACGTTCGGAGCGGCGTCCTCCGCGGGCGTGCCGGAGGACTTTGCAAAATACACGCTCGTACTGCCCTATAATGATATGGAAGCTCTCGAAAACGCTTTCGGCGAACTGGGAAACGAAATCGCGGCGGTAATAACGGAGCCCGTTGCGGGGAACATGGGGGTTGTCGCGCCTGCGGACGGATTTTTGGAAAAAATCCGTTCTCTTACAAAGAAGCACGGCAGTCTTTTTATAATCGACGAGGTTATGACAGGCTTTCGCTTGTCGCTGTCGGGAGCGATAGGACGCTTCGGCATTGACGCGGATATCGTGACGTTCGGAAAAATCATCGGCGGAGGTATGCCCGTCGGAGCGTACGGAGGACGGCGCGATATTATGGAGTTTGTATCTCCGTCCGGACCTGTGTATCAGGCGGGAACGCTGTCGGGCAATCCGCTCGCGATGGCGGCGGGAAACGCTCAGCTTAAATATCTGGCGGAACACGAATATATATACGGCGAAATTGAAAAAAAAGGCGAATATCTGGAATGCGAATTTAACGGCGCGGCGAGAAAACACGGCGTTGACATACGCGTAAACAGAGTCGGCTCGATGATGAGCGTATTTTTCACGGACAGCGATGTTATAGATTTCAGCACGGCGTGTAAATCCGACACGGAAAGATTTAAAAAATACTTTAATGAAATGCTTCTCCGTACAATATATCTCGCGCCGTCGCAATTTGAAGCTTTGTTCCTGAGCGACGCGCACACGGAGGAGGATTTGGAGAAAACCGTCGGAGCGTTTAATGAGGTTATGGAGCTGTTATGACGAATTATTATGAAAAATGCGAGCTTTGCCCGAGAAAATGCGGCGTTAACAGATCCGAAACAGTCGGTTACTGCGGACAGAGCGATATTCCCGCGGCGGCGAGGGCGTATCTGCATATGTGGGAGGAACCGTGTATTTCGGGCGAAAATGGAAGCGGAACCGTATTTTTTTCCGGCTGCAATCTCGGCTGCGTGTACTGCCAGAACAGTGAAATCGCACATAATCATAAGGGTATTGAGATAACGCCGGCGCGTTTGGGTGAAATATTTCTTGAACAGCAGCAAAGAGGCGCGCATAATATAAACCTTGTCACGCCTACGCACTATACGCCGCATATTATTGAAGCGCTTGACGCGGTGAAGGATAGGCTGACTATTCCTATAGTTTACAACTGCGGAGGGTATGAAAGCGTTGAAACGCTGAGAATGCTTAACGGATATGTGGATATTTATATGCCTGATTTTAAATACATGGATACCGCTTTGGCAAAGAGATATTCAAACGCTGAGGATTATCCCGACGTCGCGAAAAAAGCCGCCGAGGAAATGGTCCGTCAGACAGCCGGCTGCGCGTTTGATGAAAACGGTATTATGAAAAAGGGCGTTATTGTCCGTCACCTCGTATTGCCGTCGCATAGCGGCGATTCAAAAAGGATTATCGAGTATCTGCACGGCGCGTATAAAAACGATATTTATATGAGTATTATGAATCAGTACACGCCTATGCCGCGCGCCGTAAATTATCCGGAGATAAACAGAAAAGTTACCGCCGCAGAATATGACGATATTCTCGATTTTGCCGTTCAAATCGGCGTCGAGAACGCGTTTGTCCAAGAGGGCGGCGCAGTTTCGGAAAGCTTTATACCGTTATTCGACGGAGAGGGAATTATAAAACGATAAAAAATTCAGATAAAAATTTTATAAAAAAACTTCTTGACATTCCGATATATATCTGATATAATGTATCGGAAATAAAAACAAGCAGAACAATCCGTTCTCACCGTACGGCGAAGGCTTTGCGGTAAATACTCGGATATTTTTAATGTCGGTATTTTTACGGGTGCGTTTTGCAGCCGTTTTTTGTTTGTATTTTAAGGGAGGGATTAACCATTAGTAAGAATGATTTACAAATTAATGAACAAATCCGCGACAATGAAGTACGCGTAGTGTCCGCGTCCGGCGAGCAGCTCGGTATGATGAGCGCGAGAGAGGCGCAGGAAATGGCGTATGCAAAGGGGATGGATTTGGTCAAAATTGCTCCGCAGGCAAAGCCGCCGGTATGCAAGATTATGGACTACGGAAAATATAAGTTTGAGCTTAATAAGCGCGAAAAGGAGAACAGAAGGAACCAGAAAACTGTAAATATCAAAGAGGTTCAGCTGTCGCCTTCTATTGATACAAATGATTTCAATACGAAGTGCAATCACGCGGTAAAGTTCCTTAAAAAGGGCGATAAGGTAAAAGTCATCGTTCGTTTCCGCGGTCGTGAACTAAGTCATTCGCAGATTGGTTATACCTTGCTTGAACGGTTCGCCGAACAGGCAAAAGAGGCGGGCAGCGTTGAAAAACCTGCAAAACTTGAGGGCAGAAACATGATAATGTTTCTCGCGCCGTTATCATAAGATAATTTTTATAATTCGGAAGGAGTGTTAAACAATGCCTAAAACCAAAATAAAGACACACAGAGGCGCCGCCAAGAGATTCAACATTACTAAAAACGGTAAGGTTAAGATGAACAGGGCTTTCAGAAGACATATTCTGAACAAGAAAACAACAAAGAGAAAAAGACGTCTGAGAAAACAGGCTTACTGCTCAAAGGCTAACGCGGCAGTTATTAAAAAGCTTATTCCTTACAAATAATTTGAAAGAGAGGTAGAAACTAATGGCAAGAGTAAAAGGCGCTTTAAATACAAGAAAAAGACATAAGAAGATATTAAAGCTCGCTAAGGGCTTCCGCGGCGCGGAGAGCAAGCAATTCAGAATTGCTAACCAGGCTGTTATGCGTTCAATGCAGAACGCTTATGTCGGCAGAAAGAGAAGAAAGAGAGACTTCCGCCGTCTTTGGATTACGAGAATTTCAGCGGCATGCAAAATGAACGGCATAAATTATTCGACGTTTATGAACGGTCTCAAGAAGTCCGGCATAGAGATGAACAGAAAGATGCTTTCGGAAATCGCTATCGCTGACAGCGCCGCTTTCGCAAAGCTTGTTGAAACGGCTAAGGCTTCTCTGTAATTTCGCAGATTAATAAAACGGGTTGTCGCGTAAAAAACGCGCAACCCCTTTTTTGCGTATAAAAACAGTTAATGTTTTTATAACGACGCGTACATGCTGTACAGATTATAGTACAGTCCGCCCTTGTCGATAAGCTCCTTATGCGCGCCTTGTTCCTCAATACCGTTTTCGGTAAGCACAAGAATCATATTTGCGTTGCGGATAGTCGTAAGCCTGTGCGCTATGGTAAAAACGGTTCTGCCCTTCGCCAGTTCCTCAAGAGAATCCTGAACTATCTTTTCGCTTTCGTTATCGAGCGCGCTTGTCGCTTCATCAAGAATCAGCACGGGCGGATTTTTCAGAAATACTCTCGCGATACTTATTCTCTGTTTCTGACCGCCGGACAGCTTTACGCCTCTTTCACCCACATATGTGTCATAGCCGTGAGGAAGAGCGGAGATAAACTCGTGCGCTCCGGCTTTCTTTGCCGCGTTGATAACCGCCTCGCGTCCCGCGTCGGGCAGACCGTAGGCGATATTTTCATACACGGTTCCGGAGAACAGATATACGTCCTGCTGCACTACTCCGATTGAATTTCGAAGCGATTTCAGCGTAACATCCCTTATATCAATTCCGTCGATAAGTATGCGTCCCTCCGTTACATCGTAAAAACGCGGAACCAGATTGCACAGCGTTGTTTTTCCGCCGCCCGAGGGTCCGACAAGCGCCACGCTGTCGCCTTTTTTTATATTAAGATTAATTCCCGAAAGAACCTCGGTATTGTCGTCGCTGTAATGGAAGCCGACATTTTCAAATTTAATATTTCCCTGAACATTTTTTAGCTCAACGGCGTTTTCCTTGTCTGTGATATCGGAGGGCGCGTCCATAATCTCCAAAAAACGCTCTATGCCCGTCATGCCGCGCTGAAACTGTTCTGTGAATTGAATTATTGTGCGGAGCGTCGCGAGAAGCGTGCTTACGTATAACAAATACGCCGTCAAATCGGCGGGGGAGATTTTTTCGTTTATCATGAATATCGCGCCGGCGACGACTACAATAAGATACATTACGCCCTCAAAAGCTCTGTTTGAGGTCTGAAAGCCCGCCATATAAAAATATCCGAGCTTCTTTGTGTCGAGGAATTTCCTGTTGCCGTCTTCAAACTTTTCCGCCTCGATATCCTCGTTGGCGAACGACTTTACAACTCTTATTCCCAGAAGCGAGTCCTCAACCTGAGAGTTTATTTCGCCTATCTGGCTGCGCTGCTTCTTAAACGCTCTGCGCATACGCGTGTTGAAGAATTTTACAAAGCAGAAAATCAGCGGCAGCGACGCGAAAATTATCAGAGTCAGAGGAACATTAACGCCGCACAGTATTATAAACGAAACAATTATTTTAAGTCCGGCTATAAACAGCTCTTCGGGGCAGTGATGGGCAAATTCCGTAATGTCGAACAAATCGCTTGTTATTCTCGCCATAATCTGACCGATTTTGTGGTCGGAATAGTACGCGTGCGAAAGCGTCTCAAGATGTGAAAACAGGTCGCGGCGCATGTCGGTTTCTATTCTCGCGCCCATTATATGACCCGTATCCGCCATGTAAAAATTCGCCGCTGAGTCGATTACCCTCAATATCAGATAAAACACGCCTATACGGAGTATTATGCTTACCGTCAGACCGGCTATATTGTTGATACCCATATTTGTTATGTACCGCACAAGCATAGGGAACACAAGCTCGCATACTGTCGTAAGCGACGCGCATATAAGATCCAGTATCAGTATCCATTTATATTTTTTAAAATATGGCAGAAATCTTTTTATAAGATAACTCATTTTCATTTGTTTTTCTTCTTGCTGCATTGTCTTTTTCTCCTATTTCTACACTATTCCCAAAGCGTCCTTCGCGAGGCGGTCAGCCATATCGTTATACTTGTCGCCGCTGTGGCCGCGCACCTTATTGAAGGATATTTTTACGTATTTGCCCGCTTCGTCATAGAAGCGTTTATAGGCGATTGTGCCTTCCTTGTTCGTTTTCCACTCGCCCGTACACCACTTTTCAACGCCTTCGTAATCGTAGTAAATATCAAGCTCTTTTATGCCGTTGTCGATGCAGAACTGCATAGCGAGCTTAGCGCCCTCTATTTCTCCGGCTACGTTGCGCATGGACGCGAGAAGCGGGTCGGAAAAGCTGCGGCTGAAGGTAGTTTCGATCCCATCGTGAAATATTACGACTCCGCAGCCGAAATTCTGTGTTTCAATATTATAGCTGCCGTCCACATACGCGACGGCGGTATTGCTTTTAGCCGATTCGTCAAAAAGGCTTATCTGACCTCCGACATATTCCCGCGCGTCGGACAGCTTTGCGAAGCTCTTGTATTCCGCGCCGGAATATCCGGACACTTCTTTTTTACATTCCTCCCATGTGTTGAAAATTCCGATGTGATAACCGTTTCGCACAGCGTAGAATTTTGCCATGTATTTTCACCTCATTCTATTCCGAAGCATCTTTTCGCGTTCTCAAAGGTCGCGCGCTCTATTTCACCGACGCTTACGCCCTTAATCCGCGCCAGTTTTTCGGCGACATAATGTATATACAGAGAGCTGTTGCGCTTTCCTCTGTGCGGCTCGGGCGTAAGATACGGACAGTCCGTCTCGATAACGATTCGGTCAAGCGGAACATATTCGGCAACCTCGGCGGGTCTGACCGAATTTTTAAACGTCAGAGAGCCGCCGAACGCGATATACATGCCCCAGTCAAGGATTTCCCTTGCCATTTCCGCGCTTCCCGCATAGCAGTGAAAAACGCCGCCGGCTTCTTTTACGTTATGGCCGCGCAGAATATCCATTGTATCCTTGTGCGCGTCGCGGTCGTGTATAATCACGGGCATATTAAGTTCCACGGCGATATCCACCTGTCTCGCGAACCATTTTTTCTGAGTATCGCGCGGGGAAAAGTCGTAAAAATAGTCGAGTCCTATTTCTCCTATCGCCTTTACCTTAGGATTTTTCGCGTACTCTTTAAGCTTATCCATATCCTCCTCTGTGAGATTTTCAACCTCGTGAGGATGTATTCCGACAGACGCGTACACAAACGGGTATTTTTCGCAAATCGCGAATATGTCGGGAATCTCGTCAAGGTCGGAGCATGAGTTCATAATAAGTCCGATGTTGTTTTCCCGCATGGACGACAAAACCGCGTCCCTGTCGCCGTCAAATTTTTTATCGTTATAATGCGCGTGAGAATCAAACAGCATTATTTTCACCTTACCTTCAAAATTTCATTTTCGGTTATTATAAAATCCATCGGCACATCGTGACTTTCCGCGGGTATGCTGTCAAGAAGCTGAAAGTCGTAGCAAAGTCCGATTTTTACGGCGCGGCTGTTTTCCAGAAGTCTGTCGTAATAGCCCATGCCGAAACCCATTCTGCCGCCGCCGCGGTCAAACGCGAGTCCCGGCGCCAGTATAATGTCCATATCATTTTCGTCAGCCGGTTTTATTTGCGACGGCTCTAAAATGCCGTAAGCGCCTTTTTTTAAACCGCTCACGCCGTCTATATACGACAGAGTAAGCGCGGCGGAATCCGCGCGCGTCACGGGTACCGCGACGGAGCGTCCCGTCTCAAGAAGATCGCCGATTATGCCCGAGGTGTCGGGTTCTTTAAACGCTGACAAAAACACGCAGATATTTTTTTCGTCCGATATTAGAGTAAAAACATTTTCGCGTATTTTTTCGCTTGAAATCGTAACCTCCGCCTTTGTCAGAGCGCGTCTTCTCGCTCGCATTTCCTCCCGCAGCTCTTCCTTAATCAATACTGCATTATCTCCTTTACTTTATCGGCTGTTTCCTTGCCGCGAAGCAGCGACAGCATTAAAAATCCGAACTCGGCAGCCGCGCCCGCGCCTTTGCCGGTAATAATTTTTCCGTCCGCGACAGCTTTGTCGGACACAACCTGCGCGCCGTAAAGATATTTTTCGTAGCCGGGGAAGCAGGTCGCCTTCTTTCCTTCAAGAATCATCTTTTTGCCGAGAATCGACGGCGCGGCGCATATGGCGGAAATATATATTCCGTTCGCGAGAGCGTAATTTATAAGGCTGTGAACTCTGTCGGAGGCGTCGAGAAGCTTGTGACCCGCTCCGCCGGGAAGCATTAGCAGCTCCATACTCTCGGCGTCCGCCTCTCCGATTAGTATATCCGCGGTTACGGGAATTCCGTGCGCGCCTGTAACCGTTTTTCCGCTCACTCCGACAGTCGTCACCTCAACGCCGCCGCGCTTTAAAATATCAATAGGCTCAATCGCTTCAACTTCCTCAAACCCGTCCGCCAGCATTACATATACCATAATTCTTCCTTCCTTTCATGTGATTAATAAGTAAATTAAAATATATCTTTTTTCTTTCTGAGGTACCTTCTTATCAGTATAACCAGCGACGCTATTACGCAAACAGCCATAAACGCCGGAACAATAACTCTGTTGGGCGTTTGTTCCTCGGAGGATTTCATTTCCGTCCAGAGCGTCTGCATTTGTGAATTCGCGTCGTCGGAAAGGTTTTTGAATACCTCGGTTTTTTCATTTATGAAATCATCGTCAAGATACGATATTCCGTCGTTTTTAACATCGTCGTCAAGCATTTCGTAAGCCGCCCGATTCGGCGTCGAATAGCCTATATAATCGGTTACGGCGTACGCGACGTCTCCTTCGCAGAGAAAGTTAATATACATCTCCGCCGCCTCTTTATTTCCGCATCCCTTCGGTATACATACGGCGTCGATAAACAGATTTGTGCCGCTTGCGGGAATCGCAAAACCGAGATTTTCAAACTCGTCCATCAGCGTTACGGCGTCGCCCGCGTAATACGGCGCGATTATCGCTTCACCGGCGCCCATCTTGTCAAAAATTTCGTCCATGACGTACGCCTGAACAATTTTCTTTTGTTCCGTAAGTTTTTCCGCCGCCTTTCTAAGCTCGTCGGGATTTTCGGTGTTAAGCGAATATCCAAGCATATTTTCAGCTATGGCGAACGCGTCGCGCGGATTGTCAAACATAAGCACGCTTCCGGCGTATTCCTCATTCCAGAGCGCGTCCCAGCCGAGATTTTCGCCGTCTATAGCCGTCGTATCGTATATAAGACCGACGGTTCCCCATGTGTACGGCACGGAGTAGCGCGAGCCGGGGTCGTATTCGTTTGAGCGGAATTTCTCCATTATGTTCTCAAAATTCGGAATGTTCTCCATGTCGAGCGGTTCGAGCATATCCTCCTTTATCATACGGGAAATCATATAATCCGACGGAATAATAATATCGTACGTCGCGCCGCCGCCCTTTAATTTAGCGTAAAGCTCCTCGTTTGTAGCGTAAGTGGAATAATTCACCTTTATGCCTGTAAGCTTGGTGAACTCCTCGTTAAGGTTTAAGACGCCCTCGTCGCTTCCGTCGGGGATGTATTCGCCCCAGTTGTATACGTTTATGGATACATCCTGTCCCTTAAACCGCGAATAATATTCCTTATCCGCAACGCTTACTGTCTGAATATCCTCTTCGGTTTCCTCAAATTCCTCGATATGAGAGCAGCCGCACGTCAGAAGAATAAGCGCCGTAAGGGCAATAAGTATTTTTTTCATTACTTCACGCCCCTTCTTGACGCGCTTCTGCGCTCTATTATATTTTTGATTATAAGCGCCGCAAGCACAACAACAAATATAATTGTTGAAAGCGCGTTTATTTCGGGGCTTACCTTGCGTCTGGTCATGGAGTAAATCGTTATCGGCAGCGTCTGCGACGTCGCTCCGCTTGTGAAGTAGCTGACTACGAAATCGTCAAGCGAAAATGTAAACGACATCAGAAAGCCCGACACGACTCCCGGCATTATTTCCGGAAGCACGACCTTGAAAAACGCCGACACGGGCGAGCAGCCCAAATCCTGAGCCGCCTCGTATACGTAAGGGTTCATCTGACGGAATTTCGGCATGATATTCAGTATGACGTACGGCACGTCAAAAGTTATATGCGCTATTATAAGCGTCGCGAAGCCGAACTCAAAACGCATTCTCGCCGCGAAGAACACAAACAGCAGCATAAGCGAAACACCCGTTACAATTTCGGGGTTTATGATAGGAATATTCGTTCCCTGCATTACGAGCGTTTTCGGCAGCTTCTTCATTGAGTTTATTCCGATTGCCGCCGCCGTGCCGAGCGCCGTCGCCGCGACGGACGCCGCGCCGGCGACGATTATCGTGTTGCGAAGCGATTTCATTATAAGCTCGTTATGGAACAGCTTTATGTACCAGTCAAACGTAAATCCCGAAAATACGCTGCGGCTCTTCGTTACGTTGAACGAGAACACTATCAGCACAAAAATCGGAATATACAGAAACAGCATTACAAGAGCCAGATAAACCTTTGATAATTTTTTCAATTAAATCCCACATCCCTTCTACATAAGGACCCTGTCGTCGTCATTATCAAACTGATTGAGAATGGTCATTATAAGCAGTATAATTACCATAAGTACCAGCGAGATTGCCGCGCCGAGGTTCGGGTTATAGGAATTGCCCAGGAACTGCATTTCTATAAGGTCGCCTATTAAAAGATTAGAGCCGCCTCCCAGCATTCTCGAAATAATAAACGTGCTTATCGCCGGTACGAACACCATGGTTATACCCGACATTATACCCGGAACGCTAAGCGGAATTACGACTTTTAAAAGCGTTTTCGCTCTGCCGCAGCCGAGATCCTGCGCCGCTTCTATAACGCTTTTATCGAGCTTCGAGAGAACGTTGTAGAGCGGCAGTATCATATAGGGAAGGTAGTTGTATACCATTCCGAGCACAACCGCGCCCTGTGTGTTTAAAAGCTTAAACGGACCGAGTCCGAACAGACCGAAAAAGCTGTTTATAAGACCGTTGTTTCCCAGAAGCGTCATCCACGCGTATGTTCTCAAAAGAAAGTTCATCCACATCGGAAGCATGACTATCATAAGTACGGCGCTCCGGTAGTTTTTGGCGGTATTCGCGAGTATAAGAGAAAGCGGATACGCTATTATAAGACATATAACCGTCGCTATAGCGGCGAGCCATATCGAGCGGATAAATATATTTGCGTACCGGGATACCGCGGCGAGAT
This sequence comes from uncultured Clostridium sp., assembly GCA_964426905.1. Lineage (GTDB taxonomy): Bacteria > Bacillota > Clostridia > UBA1381 > UBA1381 > Hominilimicola. The sequence goes on from CAYRSG010000002.1 coordinate 31,598, forward strand.
TGTCGAGCGTGAACGCGCCGTCGGCGGTTGTGACAGCGAAATACGCCACCATTATAAGCGGCACGATTATGAATACCGCCATCCATAAAAGATACGGGGCGGAAATTAATTTTTTCATGTCTCCGCCTCCTATTCCATTTTATTCATTATATGAATATCGTAAGGGTCAAAGGTTATTCCGACGGTTGAGCCGGGTTCCGACGCCTTTGTGGAATGAACGAGCCAGTCATGGTCGTACGCTTCTATGAGCATTTCGTAATGAACGCCCTTGAACGTGACGGACCGCACAACGCCCGAAATATGCGCGTCGTCGGGCTTTACAAGCTTGACGTCCTCGGGGCGTATAACGACGTCCACCGGCTTGTTTTCGCCGAAGCCCCTGTCGACGCACTCAAATCTGTGTCCGTTGATTTCCACGAGCAAATCTTTAACCATCATGCCGTTTAAGATATTGCTCTCGCCGATAAAGTCCGCGACAAACGCGTTTTTCGGCTCGTTATAGACGTCAACCGGCGAGCCGACTTGCTGAATATCGCCTTTATTCATAACAACCACGGTGTCGCTCATGGTGAGCGCCTCCTCCTGGTCGTGAGTTACATATATAAAAGTGATTTCAAGACTTTGCTGCATGCGTTTAAGCTCGATCTGCATCTCCTTTCGCAGCTTTAAATCAAGAGCGCCGAGAGGCTCGTCTAAGAGAAGCACCTTAGGCTCGTTTACAAGCGCGCGCGCGATAGCCACTCTCTGCTGCTGACCGCCGGAGAGACGGTCTATAGAGCGTTTTTCAAAGCCTTTCAAATTTACAAGCTCAAGCATTTCCCCGACGCGTTTTTGAATTTCCTTGTCGGGAAACTTCTTTACCTTCAGTCCGAAGGCGATATTTTCAAATACATTAAGGTGCGGAAAAAGCGCGTATCGTTGAAATACCGTGTTGATATTGCGCTTGAACGCCGGAATGTTGTTCATTTCCTTTCCTTCAAATTTCACGCTGCCGCCGTCGGGTTTGAGAAAGCCCCCGATTACCCTGAGCGTCGTGGTTTTTCCGCATCCGGACGGACCTAAAAACGTCACAAACTCTTTGTCTTTGACGTCGAGGCTGATATTGTTTAAAATCCGTTCTCCGTCAAAAGAAACGCATATGTCCTTCAGACTTATAATGTTTTTGTTCAATTCTCTGCCTCCCTGTAATTTTTAAAATTTATTCCGCTGAAGCGATAAAAAAATTATAACATACTTTATGCGGACATTACAATATAAAAAATAGTGTTTTTATTAAAATAATAAAACCCGCGCGGATAATATCCGGACGGATTTTGTATAGGTTCTGTATTAAATTACGGCTTATTCCACCGTGACAAGCTTAACGTCCTTAACGGCAAGCTCCCGCTTCCATTCTTCCGTGAGGTCGGCGTCGGTAATAAAGCAGTCGATTTTATCAAGTCCCGATATTATCGGAACGCCGAGCCTTCCTATTTTATTTTTGTCGCAGAGAAACACCGCCGACTCGCTGCATGAAAGCATCGCCTTTTTAATTTCCGCTTCCGCCTCGCTTGAGTCGATAAGACCGCGGGAAAGCGTCACGCCCTTGCAAGAGAAGAAAAACTTATTCGCGTAATAATTTTCTCTTATAGTCTTTTCCGCCACTCTGCCGACAAACGACATGTTTCTCTGATTAAGCTCGCCTCCGACGCAGATCGTATGAATATGGTAACAGCTCGACAGCTCGCTTACAATTTTTTCAGCGTTTGTAATAACGGTTAATCCGCGTTTCCCTTTTATATACCGCGCGAGCCGCCACGAAGACGTAGACGCGTCGAGAAAAACCGTTTCGCCGTCCTTAATAAGCCCCGCCGCGTATTTGCCTATACGCTGTTTTCCTTCGTAATTTACGGTATCGCGCTCCGTTATGGTAAGCTCGCTTCCGCTGTTCTCCGCGAGCGTCGCTCCGCCGTAGGTACGCACAAGCGCTCCCTGCTTTTCAAGCTTTTCCAAATCGGCGCGTATAGTTTCGGTAGTAACGTCAAACAGCTTTGAAAGTTCCGCTACCGTAACGCTTTTTTTCTTGTTTATTATCTGCTCGATTTTATTTCTGCGTTCAACTGCAAGCATGGCGCACCTCGTTTTTCATTTAGTGTTTAAAAACCGATAAATCAGGATTTTTGAAGCCAGTCGTCCTGCGAGGTCAGCTGCGATTGTATTTCCTCTTCAAGAGCCTTTTCGTCCTCGTTTTCAACTCTGCATATTATTTTGCTCTGCGTCGTAAAAATAACGCGCGCGTAGAATTTATCCTCGACCTTGTCGTAAATTCTGCCCGCGCTCATTGTTCCGCCCGCGACGGTGGCGCGTCCGTTTGCGACGAAGCCTACTTTGCCTATAATGGGCAGCTTTACGGCGATAGCTTCGGAATCAAATTTGTCGGAGGGGTCTTTTTCGCATACAAGAACATTGCCTATCGCGAAAGGCTTTTTTCCGTAATAATGCGCAAAGCCCGTAACCGTTATGTATAAAGCTTCTTCCATACACATTCCCCCCTAATACCGATATTATATCATTTTTCGACTCTTATGTCCATATAAATTAGAAATTTTTTCGTCAAAAGATATTGACATATCCAAAAAAATATTGTAGAATACCAATATAGTACGGAAAGAGGTAAAGCGTTATGATTAAGATATGGACGACAAATCTTAATAGCCTATTGCTAAGCTGAAATGACAATGTGGTCTTCGGTTTTGTTTTTCTGTACTGAGAAGTATTGAAATTATAGCTGGGTCGCATTGTGGCTCAGCTTTTTTCATTTAAGGCATTGCGCCGGAAAGGTTGGTAAAATATGAACTATCAAAAATATCAGAGAATGTACCATCCGGTAAAGCTGGAACACCGTGATTGGCCGGATAAGGAAATAACGAAGGCGCCGATATGGTGCAGCGTTGACCTGCGCGACGGCAATCAGGCGCTTTACTCTCCCATGACTACGGATGAGAAGATCGAGTTTTTTAAGTTCCTTGTAAAGCTCGGCTTCAAAGAAATCGAGGTCGGATTCCCCGCCGCGTCGCATACCGAGTTTGAATTTACGCGCCGTCTTATCGACGAGAACTTAATCCCCGACGACGTTTCAATACAGGTACTCACTCAGGCGAGAGAGCACATAATAAAGAAAACGATAGAAGCCTTAAAGGGCGCGAAGAACGCGATCGTGCATCTTTATAACTCCACCTCCACGCTTCAGCGCGAGGTTGTGTTCAGAAAAAATAAAGAAGAGATAAAGCAGCTCGCGGTCGACGGAGCGAAGCTCGTAAAAAGCCTTGTTTCAGGTCAGCTTAACGGGAATATCCGTTATGAATATTCTCCCGAGAGCTTTACGTGTACAGAGCCGGAATACGCGGCGGAGGTGACAAACGCGGTGTTGGATATTCTTGAGCCTTCTCCGGAAAACAAGGTTATAGTAAATCTTCCCTCGACAATCGAGGTTGCGACGGCGAACGTGTACGCCGACCAGATTGAGTATATGTGCAAGCATTTAAACAACAGAGAAAATCTTGTAATCAGTCTGCACGCTCATAACGACCGCGGCACGGGCGTAGGCTCGACGGAGCTTGGACTGCTCGGCGGCGCGGACAGGGTAGAGGGCACGCTGTTCGGCAACGGCGAGAGAACGGGCAACACAGACATTATAACGGTTGCGCTGAATATGTTCTGTCAGGGAATCGACCCGAAGCTCAACATTGATAATATTGATGAAATAATCGAGGTCTTTGAAAAATACAACCGTCTGCCGATACATCCCAGACATCCTTACGCGGGTGAAATGGCGTACGTGGCATTCTCCGGCTCTCATCAGGACGCGATAAAAAAGAGCTTTGACAAGTTCTCCGAGCATCCCGATAACAAGTGGGCGAATCCGTATCTGACAATCGACCCCGCCGATATTGGCAGAAAATACGAGCCTATACTGATTAACAGTCAGTCGGGAAAGGGCGGAGTAAGCTACATTATGGAAAATAAATACGGCTATTCGCTTCCCAAGCCGATGCTTGTCGAGTTCTCGGCTATTATAAACGATATGTCGGACGAGAAGCAGACCGTTCTTTCAAACCATGAGATTCATCAGGCGTTCAAGGATATTTATGTAAATCTCGCCGCGCCTATAAAGACGCGTTTTTACCGTTCCTCGGAGGAGGATGAAAGCACGCTGCTTTCCGCTACGATTGAGTTTAACGGAAAGGTTTCCTCTATTGAGGGCAAGGGCAACGGTCCTTTGGACGCGCTGTGCAACGGTTTGAGGAAGTATCTCGATATTCCTTTTGAAATCAGCAATTATACGGAACACGCTCTTACGCGCTCGTCGGATTCAAAGGCGGCGACGTATATCTCCATAAGCGACCGCAAGAAAATTTACTGGGGAGCGGGCGTTGACGCGAATATTAACACCGCCTCGATTTACGCGCTTATTTCAGCCGTAAACAGGATGCTTGCGGATAAATAATCCGCTCGTCCGGCAGACGGGAGACCGCCGTATTTCAACGCGGCGGCTTTAATATAAAAATATAATGGAACAGTTACGAAAGAGAGGGGTTTGTATTGGAGCAGGTTAAGGAAAATAAAATGGGCGTAATGCCGGTTAACAAGCTGCTTGTATCAATGTCGCTTCCGATGGTGATTTCGATGCTTGTGCAGGCGCTTTATAACGTGGTGGACAGCATATTTGTGTCACGGCTTTCGGAGGACGCTCTGACGGCGGTATCAATGGCGTTTCCGATGCAGAATCTGCTTATTTCCGTTGCGGTCGGAATAGGCGTCGGTATAAACGCCATGCTTTCCAGATCGCTCGGAGGGAAAAATTTTAAAGCCGCCAATAAAACAGCCGAGAACGGAATATTTCTTGAGGCTTTGGGATATATTCTGTTTTTGCTTATAGGGATTTTCGCCGCAAGACCGTTTTTTCTGGCGCAGGCGGGAGAAAGCGAAATAACGGAAATGGGCGTAAGCTATATACGCATATGTCTTGTAATGTCGTTCGGAGTGTTTATGCAGATTGCCTCGGAAAGAATACTTCAGTCCACGGGACGGACGATTTACACGATGATAACGCAGTCCGTGGGCGCGCTTATAAATATAGCGCTTGACCCTGTACTTATTTTCGGCATGTTCGGACTTCCGAAAATGGGCGTCGCCGGAGCGGCTGTCGCTACCGTTGCCGGACAAATATGCGCGGCGATTTTGGCGACGATACTGAATATAACGCGCAACCCCGACGTGCGGATAAGCTTCAGGGGCTTCCGTCCGGAGACCGCGTACGTTAAAACAATTCTGAGCGTCGGCGTGCCGTCCATAATCATGTCTTCCGTCGGCTCGGTTATGACGTTCGGTATGAATAAAATACTTATCGCGTTTTCATCAACGGCGGTTGCGGTATTCGGCGTATACTTTAAGCTTAACAGCTTTATATTTATGCCGGTATTCGGTCTTAATAACGGTATGGTGCCTATTATTTCTTACAATTACGGCGCGAGAAACAAGAAGCGCATGACAAAGACGATAAAGCTGTCGGTTATTTACGCCGCGGCGATTATGCTTATAGGAATCGCTCTGTTTCAGTTTATACCCGACGTGCTTCTTAAATTTTTCGACGCCTCCGACAATATGCTTGAAATAGGCGTTCCCGCGCTGAGAACAATCAGCCTGAGCTTCGCCTTCGCGGGCGTATGTATAGTTTTGTCCTCTTGCTTTCAGGCGCTCGGACACGGTCTTTTAAGTATGTTTGTGTCGATAACGCGGCAGCTTATAGTTCTGCTTCCGTCGGCGTATATTCTCGCGAAAATCGGCGGTATTCACGCCGTATGGTGGTCGTATAATATCGCGGAGATATTTTCGCTCGCGCTGAGCCTGATATTCTATAAGAGGATATATAATAAAATAATTAAACCGTTGGGGAAATAACAAATATTTGAATAACGGAAGCCGATGCGTTTGTTAGCGTATCGGCTTTTTATGTTTATGCCGGCGCGCCGAATAATTCACAATAAGTTTACATAATTTTCATTGCCTTTTGCTTTCGCGTCTGTTATACTATTTTATAATAGGAATACCGGACGCTTTTTTATCATAAAATAATATTATACAGAAACGGAGGAGAGAGTATGCAGGAGAGGATTGTACCCATAGAAGTAACGCCCGAAATGCTTAATATGCTTGAAATATGCAAAAAGAATAAGCAGATCGATCCGGAATTATACGCGAAGTATGATGTAAAAAGGGGGCTGAGGGACATTAACGGTAAAGGCGTTCTTGCGGGACTTACGGAAATAGGTGAAATCCACGCCTATGATATACTTCCCAATGAAACTTCCAAGCCGTGCGAAGGCAAGCTGTACTATCACGGATACGATGTTGAAGACCTTATAAAAGGCTTTATAAAAGATAAGCGGTTCGGTTTTGAGGAGGTTACATATCTGCTGCTGTTCGGCGAGCTTCCCAACAAAAAACAGCTGAAGATTTTTACCGATACTCTTGCCGAGCTGCGTACTATTCCGCCCACCTTTGTTCGCGATATAATCATGCAGGCGCCGAGCAAGGATATGATGAACGCGCTCTCGCGAAGCGTTCTGACACTGTACGCCTACGACGACAGAGCCGACGATATTTCGCTTCCGAATGTTTTAAGGCAGTGTCTTCAGCTTACGGCTCAGTTTCCGATGCTTGCCGTTTACGCATATCAGGCGTTTAAATATTATCACAGCAAGGGAAGCTTTATTGTACATTCGCCAAAACGCGAGCTTTCAACGGCGGAAAATATTCTGTATATGCTGCGAAGCGACAGCCGATATACGGAGCTTGAAGCGAAAATACTTGATATCGCGCTGATACTTCACGCGGAACACGGCGGCGGAAACAACTCGACGTTTACAACGCACGTTGTGACGTCGACAGGCACGGACACTTATTCCACGGTCGCGGCGTCTCTGGGCGCTCTCAAGGGTCCGAAGCACGGCGGAGCCAACATAAAGGTTACGCAGATGTTTGAGGATATGAAGAAAACCGTCAAGAATTGGAACGACGATAAGGAAATCGAGCGGTATCTTTCCGATTTGCTTAATAAAAAGGCTTTTGACCGCGCCGGACTGATTTACGGAATGGGTCACGCGGTTTATTCGCTTTCCGACCCGAGAGCGAATGTGTTTAAAACGTTTGTGGAAAGTCTGTCAAAGGAAAAGGGCAGAGAAGAGGAATTCAATCTTTATTCAAGGGTTGAAAAAATCGCTCCGCAGGTTATTGCGAAGGAGAGAAAAATATATAAGGGCGTAAGCGCGAACGTTGACTTTTATTCCGGATTTGTTTACAGTATGCTCGATTTGCCGATGGAGCTGTATACGCCGATATTTGCCGTGGCGAGAATCGCCGGATGGTCGGCGCATAGAATCGAGGAACTTGTAAATCCCGGCAAAATTATCCGTCCCGCATACAAAAGCGTCGCGGAACACAAAGAATATGTACCGATTGATAAAAGAAAATAAAAAACTTTTAAATCGGAGCCGCGCCGCGCGGCGCGGCTCTCAGACCGTCGGCAAAACGGTCAAAACGCGCAATGTCCGCTTAGGGAACGTAAGGGACGGCGCTTTTTTATTCCTGTGCGTCTTCAAAATTCAGCGAGTGCATAAATCCATGCAGGCTGACGGTCATAATATCGCCGCCTACCGGCTCGCCGTTAACGCATATAATATTTGCCCGAACCTCTTCGCCGACGTCTTTGGGATAATTCTCGACAGCGTATGTATAGCGCTCTCCCTTCATGCCTTTGTAGGGACGCAGATCCAGTCCGGCTTTAATTTGAATTTTATTATAGTTTTCGTAAACAAGATCGAACGGGTCGGGAATTATAATGTTCTCCTTTTCAATCGCTTTTGCTCTGACTATCCATCCGTATCCTCTTAAAAACTCGATATTTTTTGTATCCGCTTCTCCGCTCGCGAAAACCGCGAACACTATAGCAGTCGCTATTATTATAAGAACCGCGGCAAAATACAGCATAAACTTTCTCCCCATTACCTCACCTCTGTTTAATATATTACCGGCGCGGGGAAAATATTACCATGTTTAAAATCGCTCAAACGGCTGAAACTAAAAACAGAAATATAAATATAAGGAGAGAGAAATATGAATAATACTTCGTTGGTCATAACCATAATAGGCGCAATAAACTGGCTGCTTGTGGGACTTTTTAAGTTTGACCTCGTGGCGGCGATTTTCGGCGGACAGACGTCGGTTATCAGCAGAATTATTTACGTTATTGTCGGTCTCGCCGGATTGTGGTGCATAAATCTGCTTTTCAAGGCAAAGGTTCCGAAGCGTCAAAACGCCTGACAAACTAACTCCCGCGTGTAAGGCGGCGATACGGTATGACAATAAAAAAAGCGAAAAGATGCGGAAATTAAATCTTTTCGCTTTTTTGTTATGCCGATTGCTCCCCGGATTTTTATAATGTCATCTCATCATTTTGAGCAAACCGTACGTTCATATAATTTTTAATGATTTCAATACACATTTTTGTGTCAAGTCCGGCGGTATTGATGCACAAATCATAATGCACGGGGTCGGACCACACGAGCCCCGTATTATGAAAATAGTAATCGCCCCTTGTTTTATTCATAGAGCGAATAAGGCTTTTCGCGTCCTCGGGGTTAAGCTCGTACAGCCGTATAACGCGGCGCATACAATCGCGGAGCGGCGCGTACAGGTAAATTCTCACGATATTATCCATATCGCGCAGAACATAGTCCGCGCACCGTCCGACGATAACGCAGCTTTCTTTTTCGGCGATATCGCGAATAATATCAGCCTGCTGCTTAAACAGCTCCTCTGTTTCCTCGACGGAGGATTCATGCATGCTTTCATCGTCGCCGGAATAGAGCCGGCTATCGTCTCCGCGGGAAATTTCAAAAATCTCGCGTCCGTAATATTTCACGCCGAGCGCCTTGGCGAGCGCTTTTCCAATCTCTTTGCCGCCGCTGCCGTAGCTTCTGGCAATAGTAACAATTGTTTTCATATAAATCCTCCTCCCGTTTCAGGTGTATAAAATATATACCACATATTTCAAAAATTCAAACATTTTTCAGAAATTCCCGAATACAAATCTGCCGCTTTCCGTAAGCTCGTTCTCCGTTATTCCGTCATCCGCGTCCGCGCCGGGCGTAAGCGCGGCGGAGGTTTCGTTTTTGTCGCAGTAAGACCAGTTTGCCCAGCTTATCGAACGCTCATTCATAAAGTCGATCCATTTTTGCGCTTCTTCAAGATACGCTCCGCCGTTTCCGTCAGCCGCGCTTGTTCCCCATTCGGTCACAAACACGGGCAGTCCGCAGCTTGATATACGTTCTCTGAGCCAATCTGTGTGCGTTCCCGCGTAAAAATGACAAGCGTACATTATATTTTCGCCCGACAGCGGATTTTTCGCCGCTTCGTGCAAATCCTGCGACCATGTCGGACTTCCGACGAGTATAATGCCGTCGCTGTTAGCGCGAATTATGGGAATAATTCTTTCCGCGTACGGCTTTACGTTTCCCTCCCATGTAACGTTTCCGTTAGGCTCGTTGCATATTTCGTAAAGTACGGCGGGATTATCGCCGTAGAGCCGTGACATTTCCCCGAAAAATTCAGCCGCTTCATCCGCGTACATAAGCGGGTCGCCGTCGGAAAGTATGTGCCAGTCGATAATGACGTACATATCCTGTCTTATCGCGTTGTCAACGGCGTTTATCAGCGTGTCCTTAACCGTTCTGTCCGATATATATCCGCCCTCGGCTGTGTACATGGCGCAGCGGAACAGATTTGCGCCGTAATCGGCGGTCGCCGCTATGGCGTCCTCCGACGTGAAATTGCCGTACCACTGTAAGCCGTGAGTCGACATTCCGTGAAGAACAACCGCTTCGCCTTTTTCATTTACAAGCTGCGTTCCCTCAACGTGAAGCGCGCCGTTTTCTCCTACGCCGCCTTTTCTTGCCAAAACAGGCTTTGCCGTTTCCGGCGCGGCGGTCTCGTAAGGCGTTAAACAGCCCTTTTTGTTTGCCGCGCGCGTAATTATCGCGCATGCCTCGGCGCGGGTCAGAGAATCTTTCGGATTAAGGTTTCCGTTATCGTCTCCGTACACTATACCCTCGCAGTACGCGGCTATAACGCTGTCGTAATATCGTCCGTCAAGCTGAGCGAAATCCTTAACGGCGCCGCTTACACGGTTATAATCGCCTCTTTTGTCGGGCAAAAACGCCTTCATAACGATTTTTACAGCCAGCTGACGCGTTATCGGTTCGTCGTATGAGGATTCGTCTATAGGCGGAATTTCATCCCAGTCGTATAACCCCTCCGACATTGCCGCGTCCATAACGTATTTAGCCCAGTGAACATATCCCGTGTCGCTTTCCGGCGGATTTTCTTTTATTCCGGCAACTCTGCATACTACGCTAACAAGCTCCGCCTTCGTGATAATTCCCGACGGACGAAACGAGCCGTCCTCGTAACCGCTGAGATAACCGCGTTCCGACATATCTTTTACATTGTCGTAATACCACGCGTCTTCCTTAACGTCTGAAAAACCGTACGCGCAGCCGCACATCAGCATAACCGACGCGAATACGGCTGAGAATATTTTTTTCTTCATTTTATCAGTCCTTTAATAATTCATTCCAGCCGGAGATATATTTGTCCGCCGTCTTTTTCAGCTCGGCGGTTTCCGAGGCGTTCGAGCCGTCGTAAACGGCGCAGGTTTTAAAGCCGCCCTTTTTCGCGCCTCTTATACCCGTTAAAATATCCTCAAACACGACGCACTCCGCCGGCGGCACGTTCAGCCGTTTCGCCGCGAGAAGATAAACGTCGGGATTTGATTTGTTAACGCCAACCTCCGATGAAAACGCGCACGCGTCGATATACTTCCATACTCCCAGACGCGTAAACGCTCTTTTGCAAAGCTCCTCATAGCCTGAGGTCGCAATCGCTATTTTTACTCCGCTCTCGTGGAGACGCTTCATGTATTCGCCCGCGCCTTCCTTTAGGGGCAGAGTGTATTCATACTGTTTCTGAGCCGTTTCTTTAAGCTCTGTCGATATTTCCTCCACGGACATGTCAAGATTAAGTATGTCCGCCATAACCGGAATAGACTCTTCAAGCGTCAGCTCCTTATATTCCGCCGCTTCCTCGTCTGTAAGCTTTTTGCCTCGGGATAAAAAAAACTCCGTTAAGACGTCCCACCACACCGACATTGAATCCAATAAAGTTCCGTCAACATCAAAAATCGCGCCGCGCATTAAATCACCTCGTATTGAATTTACTTTTTTAAATATAACATACCGTTTTTATCCTCCAGCTCGAAAAAAGCGGGTCTTTCGAGCGGATGCTTGTTCGGCGAGTGGAGCGCGAGCAAAAGACGTCCGTCAAAGGATTTGAAAATCATGCCGTGACCGCCGTCCTTTTTAAACAGCAGCTCGTCGCGCTGTATCCACCTGCCGTCGATATCGCCGTTATCCGAAACGGCGATCGCCTCGGTATAGCCCTCGCTTCCCATGCTTGACCAGAGCATAAGAAGGGTTCCGTTTTTACAGCGGTAGAGGAACGGACCGTCTGTAATGTAAACTCCCTTGTCTTTCTGCGCTTCGGCAATCCATGACGCTTCGCTTGCGCGAAAGAGTGTGAACGGTTCTCCCTGAGCTTTTTTTAAGTCGCCGCTCATTTTCACCGCGCAAATCTGACCGTCGCCAATCTGCACCCATTCGCGGCAGAATATCATATAAGGCGAACCGTCCCTCGCGATATAGAACGTGCCGTCAAGCGCTTCCCAATCGGGAGGCGTAATTGTCCCCTCGCTGTGAACGGTAAAATTTCCGTCGGGTACGGCGGATTTCAAAACCATTGTACCGCGGCGCCGGCAGGCGGACTTAAACGACGCGAACATATAAAACGCGCCGTTATACTCATATACCTCCGGCGCCCAGAAGTGCCTGTCCGCCCAGAAGCCGTCGGGCGGCGTAAATATCTCCTTCGGCTCCGACCAGTTTTCCAAATCGGAGCTTACATACACGTCAAGTCCCGTAGCCTTGTCCTCCCATACCTCGCCGCCCCGCGAGCCGTAAAGATAATATTTGCCGTCGTACGGCAAAACAAACGGGTCGCGCAGGTTAATCTCGTTTCTTTTCATTATCCTTTTCCTTCTTCCTTTGTTTCTTTCATTTTCGTTTCCGTAAATTTTTTTACGGAAACGAGCTTTTCGCGAAGCCCCGTGAAACGCTGATGAAACTGATTGTTATATGTCATATTCCGAACGGTTTTTTCGCTGCCTACAAGAACGACCATATCCCGCGCGCGCGTTACCGCCGTATAGAATAAATTCCTGCTCATAAGCATAGGCGCGAAGGAGCATACCGGCATAATCACAATAGGGAACTCGCTTCCCTGACTTTTATGCACGGTTATCGCGTAGGCGAGGTCAAGCTCGTCGAGACTTCCGAACGGATACTCGACTCTTTTGTCCTCGTCAAAAATTACCGTCAAGTACTTGTCCCTTTCGGAAATATTTTCTATAATCCCCATATCGCCGTTAAAAATACCCGTTCCGTCCTCGCCGTCTTCGCGTGAATACGGTATATCGTAATTGTTTCTCGTCTGCATAACCTTGTCGCCGACGCGGAAAATTATATTGCCGTAAACATGCTGCGGACGCATTTCATCGTATGGATTTATATGCGACTGCAGCAGCTTATTCAAAGCGACGGTTCCGGCAAGTCCCTTTTTAGTCGGTGAAAGCACCTGTATCGACGTCATCGGATTAACGCCGTAGCTTTTCGGCAGACGGTTTTTAAACAAGTCCATAACCGTGAACGCGCTCTCCTGCGGAGTGGAACGCTTAAGAAAGAAAAAGTCGCTCGACCTTACGGATAAATCCGGCATTTCGCCGTGATTTATCTTGTGCGCGTTTACGATTATCAGACTTTCCTCCGCCTGACGGAAAATCTTATTAAGCTGTATTACGGGAATGGTTCCGCTAGAGATTATATCGTAAATTATATTTCCCGGTCCAACCGACGGAAGCTGGTCCGCGTCGCCGGAGAAAATAACTCTCGCGCCGCGCTTTACAGCCTTTAAAAACGACGACATAAGGCTTATGTCAATCATACTCACCTCGTCAAGTATTATCACGTCGGCGCTGAGCGGATTTTCCTCGTTATGCGTAAAAATATTGTATCCCTCCGAGGAACGCTGAACGCCCAGCATTCTGTGAATTGTTTTCGCCTCGCAGCCCGTTACCTGACTCATCCGTTTTGCGGCGCGTCCCGTTGGCGCGGCAAGCGCGATTGACAGCTTCATATCCTCCAGTAATTTTATAATCGTGTTTATAGTTGTGGTTTTTCCTGTTCCGGGACCGCCCGTAAGCGCCATACAGCCCGCCGAAAGCGCGGTTACAACAGCGTTTCGCTGCATCGGCGCAAGATGAAGCTCTGTTTCTTCCTCAAGAGCGTCGATCGCTTTTTCGGCTTTTTCCTCCGTCATAGTGAATTTCTGCGTATTCTGCGCCATGGCGGTAAGACGTCCGGCGATATAATATTCCGCCTCATAATACTCGTAAAGATAATACACATCGCCGCCGTCCACTCTGTCGGGGAAAATATCCTTTGACGCGATAAGCTCCGATACCGCCGCGTCAACCTCGTTTTCCTCCACCTTCAGCGTGTAAACGGCGTGTTCGCAAAGAAGCGGCCGCGGAAGGTACACATGACCGTTTGTATAGGCGGCTGTGCGAAGAATATGCTTTATTCCCGCGCGTATACGCGTTACGCTGTTTTTCGGCATACCCATATTAAACGCTATTGTGTCGGCGGTTTTAAAGGAAATGCCGTCAACCATGTCCGACAGGACATACGGATTTTGCTTTATCAGATTTACGGCGTTCGCACCAAGCGCGTTATGTACCTTTACAGCCATATTGGATGAGACTCCGTACTGCTGAAGGAACATGACGATACTCTGCATTGACTGAAGCTCAGAAAACGACGCGCCGATTTTTTTCGCCTTTTCTTCGCTTATACCTTTTATTTCCGATAGCCTTTCAGGCTCGGTCAGCATTATATTGAGTACGTCGCGGCCGAAATGCTCAACGAGCTTTTTTGCCGTTGCTTCTCTTATTCCGGGGACTATGCCGGAGCCGAGATATTTTATTATCGATTCCTCGTCCGACGGCATGACGGTTTCGCAGTATTCCGCCTTGAACTGCTCGCCGTAATCCGGATGAGTTACCCAGTTTCCCGACAGTGCGACGCTTTCTCCCTCGCTCACAAACGGCATATATCCCGTAGCGGTGAACAGTCCCTCCTCGTTGCCGTCCACTCCGCATACGGTATAGCCGTTGTCGGGATTGGAGTATATTATTTCTTCTATTGTACCTGTAACTGTTATTATTTCACTCATTTTCCTGCTCCGATACGGTGATTTTTCCGTTTGAAATCCCCGCTGTTTCCGCTCCCGCGTTAATCATTTTTTCTATGTATTCTATTTGTTCCGCCTCAATTTTTCCGCCTGTGTATATGACGGGAATGCCGGGAGGGTAGGCGACGACGGTTGAACATGAAATTCTGCCGGCCGATTTTTTCAGTTCAAGCTCCTCCCGCCTTGCGAAAAACGCTTTTTGAGGCGAAAGCGTTTCGCGGCATAACGGCGGCGGAATAAATTCAAGGGGTGTTTTACGTCTTTTCGCGTGTAAAATTATTTCCGACAGCGCGTTATATAAAGAGTTCATATCGTCTTCGGTGTTTGACGGCGTGACGATAAGCGTGATGTTAAAAAGCTCCGCCATTTCAATGTCAATGCCTTTTTCCTCAAGCGCGCGGCTTACTTCAAACCCCGTGATATTATAGTCCGAAAAATTAAAAACAAGCCTTGTCATATCGTCGTTATCCGGCGTTCTTATGCCGAGAGACGCTGTTTTTTTCTTAAATTCACGGCACATATCGTACGTTTCGCCCCATCCGCCGCCGTTTTCGATTTCCTCGCGCGCCGTATCGGCTGACGCGGCGATTACGTAGGACGGACTTGACGTCTGAAACATTGCAAGCGCTTTTTCCGTTCTGTCCGTATTTATAAGCGAACCGTTTAAATGTAAGTACGCCGCGCCGTTCATGGCGTTTAAAGTCTTATGCGCGCTCTGACATACCGCGTCGGCGTATTTTACCGCGGTTTCGGGGAAACGCTCGTCGGATACAAAATGCGCGCCGTGCGCCTCGTCGACAAGAAGCGGTATATTTTTTTCATGACATTCCTTTGAAATCGTTTTTATATCGGAGCAAATACCGTAGTAATTCGGGGACGTTATCATCACCGCGCCGATATCGTCCGTAAGATATCGCCTTATCGTTCCCGTGCTTTTGGGGATGATAAAAATATTGTCGGTCTCCTTCGGAAAAAATCGTATATTTATTCCCAAAAGAGCGCAGGCGTTTATAACGCTCATATGACAGTCTCCGGAAGCGAGCAGCGTACCGCCGGGATGAAGAGCGCCGCATATCATTGACTGTATCGCGGCTGTCGAACCGCCTGTGAGGATATAGCTTTTGCCGCTTCCGTAAAGAGAGGAAAGGAGCTTTTGAGACTTTTTAACATATTCTCCGCCGTGATGAAGATTTTCCGTCAGCGGAAGCTCCGTAACATCGAGGGACGCTAAATCGTTTTTTAAACCGCGTCCGTTTTTGTGCCCCGGCATGGCGAAGGATATTCTGTTTTCTGACGCGTAGTTTTTAAGACGTTCGTATAACGGAGCGCTCACTCTGATTCCTCCTTTTAAAAATCTGTTTAATATTCAGGCTGTCGAGAGACAAAACCCCCGCGGTTTTGTCTGCAATTTGTATTGTATCATATTTATGATAAATATGGAATACAAATTTGAAAAATAAGAAAAAATGTAGTATAATAAGATAAACGTTAATTTCCCGTTAGGTAAAAAATCAGGAGGTATTTGATATGAACGTATATGACGCTATAATGAAAAGAAGAACAATAAGAAAATTTGAGCAAAGAGAGGTTTCGCGCGATATTCTTATAAAGCTCATCGACTGCGCGAGAGTCGCCGCTTACGGAGCGAATATTCAGCCTTTAAAGTTTGCGATTATTGACAAGCCTCAGATATTAAAGGATATTTATCCCATGACAAAATGGGCGGGATATCTTCCCGACGGCGCGCCGAAGGAGGACGAACGTCCGGCGGCGTATATTGCGGCGCTGGGCGATAAAAAGATAAAGGCGAACGGAACGTTTGAATGTGAAGCGGGAGCCGCCGTTACGACAATGATGCTCGCGGCGGTCGAAGAAGGACTCGGAACATGCTGGCTCGGCGCGATCGACAGGGAAAAAATAAAAAAGCTTATCGGTATTGACGAACATCTTGACGTGGCGTATCTTCTCGCTGTAGGCTATCCGAAGCAGGAAAGCCGAACGACGGAAATAAAAAACGGCGACGTGAAGTATTACGAGGACGAAAACGGCGTGATACACGTTCCAAAACGCTCGCTCGACGAGGTTATTATCGAAATATAAATATAAAATCGCGTATTTTTATCATTTCACCAATTCGCTTATATCCGCGAACACCGCATCCGCGCCTCCGTCCGCGCGCTGACGGTTAAAGTACAGTCTTTTACCGTCGCGTGAAAACGAGGGATTAGGGTGAACCTGTAATTTCCAAGCGGTATATTCATTCCGAGGTATTTCGAATACGGCAATCGGGTTTTTATTTCCCCGTTCATAAAGGTAAACATCCGGCGCAAAACCCGGGTAACAGCGGTCGCCCGCGAAAAAACGCCTGTCCGCGCTGCCGTCCATGTGATTGGATATACCGCCGAGAACCTCTTGTTCCCCGCCGTCCTTTGAAAACCGCGCTATGTAGCTTGATTTCATTTCGATACGGCGTCCGTCGGCAAACTGACGCGTCGCCATATATGTGTCGTCGTCAAACCAGAGCTGATGTACGGGCTTGTCAGGGATAATGTGCGTCTTTTTCGTGTCAAGGTCGATACAGCCAAGCGCGCCGAATACCGGACAATCCTTAACGCTAAGACGCATCATAACGGACGTCGCCGACGGGTTAAGCTGAACGTGGCTTACCGAAGCCGTATGCTCGTTCGGAGTAAGACCGTGAGAGAGCGCCATGTTTAAAATATCCTCCTCCGACGCGGCAAGCGTTATTTTTCCGCTCGCCACGTCAAGAATATAAATTCCGCATTGATTTATTTCGGGATAATCGGGATTTTTGCCGAGAAATTCCGCGGAAACGGAAAACGGATATTTGCCGTTTTCGGCGCAGTGGCTTTCCTTGGCGAAGATTTTGTATTTTATTTCGCCGGAGTCCGCGTCCATTATACGGAATACGGGCAGTCCGCCGACGCTGTCGCGGAACACGATTAAACTGTCCGTTATAAACGTTGCGGACGGTCCGTTGTGATTGCCGCAGTTCACGTCGAATATTTTTCTTTGGTTCGCGAGGTCGCGGGAGGAGATCCATATTTCCGTTTCGCTTTTTTCAAGGTCGGTCTTGCGCGCGTACACAATACGGCCGCCGTCGGGACTTTCAGCCATACCGCCGTTCATGCCGAGCAGCGTCGAGTAATTTCCCTCCGATATTTTTGTTATTTTCATATTTAATCTGTCCTTTTTAACTTAATAATCATATGTTTTGTTCGCCGATTATTTTACAAGAGGAATTTTTACGGTAAATTCCGTGTATTCGTTTTTACGTGAATTTGCCTTTATGCTGCCCTTCGCCGAGGAGACAATAGCCTTTGCGATTGCGAGACCGAGTCCGTATCCGCCGCTTTCTCTGGAACGCGACTTGTCGGAACGGTAGAACCGCTCGAATATCTGCTTTTGCGATTCCTCGTCGATACCCTCTCCGCTGTTGCGTATCCTAAACACGGCGTCCGACGATTCGCGTTTTAAGGAAACGTCTATATTTCCCGATTTCGGCGTATACTTAACGGCGTTGTCCATGAGTATCATTACAAGCTGTTTTAGCTGTTCCGCCGAACCGAGCACATATAAATCAGGCGAAATATCATACGTAAGATTAAGTCCCTTTTCGTATACGACAGCCTCCATAATAAGAATTATGCTTTCCGTCGCGTCTGAAAATGATACGCGGCTCATAATAGCGCCGCCGTCGTCATGATCGAGTCTCGCGAGATAAAGCAGGTCGTTTGTCAGCTTTGTCATTCTCTCAGCCTCGTTTTTTATGTAGCCGAGCCATTTCTCCTCCTCGCCTATAGCGCTTTCCCTGTGTGATAAAAGCACGTCGATGTTTGTGTTTATGGTGGTAAGCGGCGTTTTCAGCTCGTGCGACGCGTCAGCCACAAACTGCTTCTGCTTGTTGTAAGATTCTTCCACGGGGCGGATTGAACGGTTAGCTGAAAACAGGCTGACAAGGAACGCCGCCGTAAGAGCGATAATTCCGACAAACAGCAGAATTAAAAACAGATTTCTCATCATGGCGTGTTCAGCCTGAATATCTGTAAACGCGACGGCGTAACCCGTTTCCGTAGATCTGAGTATATACGCCCAGAAGCCGGTTTCGCTTTTTATACGCCCCGAATCCGACGAGCCGAATATTATATCGTGTATTTTGCCGGAATAAAAGTCCTCGCCAAGCTCGAAGGGCATGTTCACCGTTTCAATATTTCCTTCCTTATCGGTTATGACGGTAAAAGTCAGGGTAAACGGCTGTTTCTCGGGTTCGTCGGGAGGAACATTCTGCATGACGGAATTATCGTCCGGCGGTCTTTTGTTGTCCTTTTGCTTTATCATACGCTCCGCGCGGCCGAAGCCGACAGCCCTATCGAGCTTCTGTTCCACGCCTCTCTGAACGTTTTGCGAGGTTACTATATATATTACGGAAAAGCTCGCGAGTATAAGCGCCGCGATTATTATCGTATTAACAATGAGAAGTCTGTTTCTTAATTTTTTAAACATGATTATTTTCCTCCCAGCGTGTAGCCTACTCCGCGAACTGTATTTATTGATACGGAGGAGTGTACAAACGCGAGCTTTTTACGCAGAAACGAAATATAAACCTCGACATGGTTCGCCTCCGCCTCCGAGTCAAAGCCCCACAGCTTCTCTATGATTTGCTCTTTTGAGCAGACAATATCTTTGTTCACTATCAGATATTCAAGCAGCTCGCTTTCTTTAAGCGTGAGCTTTATTTCACCCTTGGCGCTGAGCATGAGAGCGGAGGTGTTGAGAGTTATATCGCCGAATGAAAGTATCCCCGACGGCGCGGTAATCTCGCCCCGTCTGCGTCCGAGCGCGCGTATCCGCGCGAGCAGCTCGTCGGTATTAAACGGCTTCGCGAGATAATCGTCCGCGCCGCTGTCAAGACCGCGAACCTTGTCGGAAACGTCGCTTTTCGCCGTAAGAAGTATTACGGGCGTGTCGAAGCCCTCGCTTCGCAGAGTTTTAAGAATAGTTATTCCGTCGGTTTTCGGAAGCATTATATCGAGCACGATTACGTCGTATATGCCGCTTAAAGCGTTATCGAGTCCCGTCTCGCCGTCATTGGCTACGTCGACCGTATATTTATTCTTTTTCAGTATGTGCGACAGCGCCTCCGCGAGATGACGCTCGTCCTCAACCACAAGTATACGCATTTTACCTCATCCTTTTCCGGTTTTATATTTTAAGTATATCACAGATTTCTTAAATCCGCCTTAAATTTTTGAAAAAATGCGGCGACGAATAAAGAAATAATATTTTACAGCGATGTTCAAAAATCGGGAAAATTTTATATTTTTTTATTGCGGCGCTTGCATAAATATGGTATAATAAAAACGACGAGCGGTTTTCCGCAGACAATGAAAGGAGTAATAGTATGAAATATTCAAGCGAAGTAGAACAGATGTGTCCTTTGACGAAGGGCGCGTATCACGGCCCCGCTCCAATCCCTCAAGAGGGAAAATGGACGCAGGCGAAGGAAATTAAAGATATTTCCGGTCTGACGCACGGTATAGGCTGGTGCGCGCCTCAGCAGGGCTGCTGTAAGCTTACGTTAAACGTAAAAGAGGGCGTTATTCAGGAAGCGCTGGTTGAGACGGTAGGCTGTTCGGGAATGACTCATTCGGCGGCTATGGCGTCGGAAATTCTCGTAGGCAAGACAATTCTTGAGGCGTTAAATACAGACCTTGTATGCGACGCTATAAACACGGCTATGAGAGAACTGTTTTTGCAGATAGTTTACGGTCGTACTCAGACTGCTTTTTCAGAGGACGGTCTTCCGATAGGCGCGGGTCTCGAGGATTTGGGCAAGGGTCTCCGCTCACAGGTCGGCACGACGTACGCTACGCTTAAAAAAGGTCCGAGATACCTTGAGCTGGCGGAGGGTTACATAACAAAGATTGCTGTTGACGATAACAATGAGATTATCGGATATAAGTTTGTACACCTCGGCAAGATGATGGAAATGATTGCCGGCGGTATGGACGCTAACGAGGCTCTCGCGAAGGCAAGCGGACAGTACGGCAGAGTTGACGACGCCGTTAAGCTGCTTGACCCGAGACACGAATAATCTGAAAGGGAGGTAACATATAATGGCTTTATTTGAAAGTTATGAAAGAAGAATAGATCAAATCAATGCCGAGCTTGCGAAACACGGTATTTCTTCCATCGAGGAAGCAAAGCAGATTTGCGATGAAAAGGGCGTCGACGCGTACGGCATAGCGAAGGGTATTCAGCCGATTTGCTTCGAGAACGCGGGCTGGGCGTACACGGTAGGCGCGGCTATCGCTATTAAGGACGGCGTTAAGACTGCCGCCGAGGCGGCCGAGAAGATAGGTCTGGGACTTCAGTCGTTCTGTATTCCGGGTTCTGTCGCCGACGACAGAAAGGTTGGTATCGGTCACGGAAATTTAGGCGCTATGCTTCTCCGCGATGAGACAAAGTGCTTCGCTTTCCTCGCGGGACATGAGTCGTTCGCCGCCGCCGAGGGCGCTATAGGTCTCGCAAGAAGCGCGAACAAGGCGCGTAAGGAGGATTTGAGAGTTATCCTTAACGGTCTCGGCAAGGACGCGGCTCAGATTATTTCGAGAATCAACGGCTTTACATATGTTCAGACTCAGTTTGATTATTATACGGGCGAGGTTAAGGTTGTTAAGGAAACGGCTTACTCAAAGGGTGAAAGAGCTAAGGTTCGCTGCTACGGCGCGGACGACGTTCGCGAGGGCGTCGCAATCATGCACCTTGAGGGCGTTGACGTTTCGATTACCGGTAACTCGACAAACCCGACAAGATTTCAGCATCCTGTCGCGGGTACATATAAGAAGGAATGTATCGAGCAGGGCAAGAAGTATTTCTCCGTTGCTTCGGGCGGCGGTACGGGACGTACGCTTCATCCCGACAACATGGCTGCGGGCCCCGCTTCGTACGGCATGACGGACACTATGGGACGTATGCACTCCGACGCGCAGTTCGCAGGCTCGTCGTCAGTTCCCGCTCACGTTGAGATGATGGGACTTATCGGCGCGGGCAACAACCCGATGGTCGGTATGACCGTCGCGGTTGCCGTCGCGGTCGCGGAAGCGATGAACAAATAAGGGTTTTTCAAAAAAAAATCGGACGCATCATTTAAACGATGCGTCCGATTTTTTGTTGCGTCGGATATGAGACAGCGCGAACGCCGCCTATACGTATATATTTATTCCGGCCGCAATTCCGCCGCTTTTTCGATAATCGGCTGAAGCGTATCAGCCAAGATAAAGACTTTTATAAGAGCGTCGTTTTCGCCCTTGCTTACCGAAACGCTCGTGCCGCCCGCCGTATCAAGCGGAACGCAATTAACTGCGAGTAATACTCCGTTTTCGTCGTACACAGCCGCGTATACGTAACAATCCTCGTATTTATCCGCCGCGTCTACGTCAAAGCTGTACGCCGCGTCCGTTTCCGCGTCGGTACGCGCTATTTCCGCCGTTGTGAGCGGTATCGCCGTCGGCGCGGGAGTGGGAGTGGAATTGTAATGGATTGTAGCTCCTGTAAGACATTCATTGTCGCTATCAATACTTATATCATTCCAATCTTCCTCGCTGCCGCTATAATAAACATCGGTTAAGCCGCTACAGTTGTAAAACGCACGGAAGCCGATGCTTGTAACGCTGTCGGGGATAGTAACGTTCGTTAAGGCGCTGCAGTCCCCAAACGCATAATCGCCAATGTCTGTTACACTGTTGCCGATTGTGACGCTCGTTAAGCTGCTGCAGCCCTGAAACGCACCATCGCTGATGTTTGTAACGCTGTTGGGAATTGTAACGCTTGTTAAGCTGCTGCAGCCGGCAAACGTAGAACTGCCGATGTCTGTTACACTGTTGGGAATTATAACGCTTGTTAAGCTACTGCAGCCGGAAAATGCAGCCCCGCCGATGCTTTTAACGCTGTTGGGGATAGTAACGCTCGTTAAGCCGGTGCAGAGGAAAAACGCCTTAACAGCGATGGTCGTGACGCCGTTGGGGATAGTAACGCTTGTTAAGGTGCCACAGCAGGAAAACGCCCATTCGCCGATGTTTGTAACGCCGTTGCCGATTGTGACGCTCGTTAAGCTCTTACATTCGTAAAACGCATAATCGGCGATGCTTGTAATACTATTGCCGATTGTAACGCTTGTTAAGCCGTCGCAGTATTCAAACGCACTCTCGCCGATGGTTGTAACGCTGTCGGGAATAGTAACGCTTGTTAAGCTCTCACAGCCGTAAAACGCACCGAAGCCGATGTTTGTTACGCTGTTGGGGATAGTAACGTTCGTTAAGGCGCTGCATTTATAAAACGCATAATCGGCGATATTTGTTACGCTGTTGGGGATTATATACGTATTATCCGTTTTTCCTACCGCGTATTGAATTAACTCGGTTTTATCCTTATTAAATAATACGCCGTCTGATGAGGAATATGTACTGTTGTTTAATGAAACATCTATGTCCGTTAAGCCGCCGCAGACGTGAAACGCACCGTAGCCGATGTTTGTGACGCTGTCGGGGATCGTAACGCTTGTTAAGTCGTCGCAGTAGTAAAACGCATTATCGGCAATAACTCTTGTTTCGTTTTTTATTTCATATTCCGCCGGAATATCAAAAGAATTTGCGGCAATAAGGCAATTGCCTATATATAAAACGCCGTCTTCCCAATTGTTTTCGTCATTATAATATCCTGTATTGAAAAACGCAGAATTGCCGATGGTTGTAACGCCGTCGGGGATAGTGACGCTCGTTAAGCTCTCACAGCTGTAAAACGCACCCTCGCCGATGGTTGTAACGCTGTCGGGAATAGTAACGCTCGTTAAGCCCTTACAGCGGGCAAACGCCCATTCGCCGATGGTTGTAACGCCGTTGGGGATAGTAACACTCGCTAAGACTGTGCATTTGTAAAACGCATGATTGCCAATGCTTGTCACGCTGTCGGGGATAGTAACGCTCTTTAAGCTCGTACAGTCGGAAAACGCATAATTGCCAATGCTTGTCACGCCGTTTTCTATGATAACAGATTTTATATTTCTGTTACAAAATGGCGAAAAATAATAATCTTCCATATCCCCCTCGCCGCTTATCGTCAACGTACCCTCGTCGTCAAGCGTCCACGTTAGATTATCGCCGTCAGCGCCGCAGACGCCGCTTGTTGCCGCAGTCGCAACGATTGGCATAAACGCGCACAGCATTGACAATACCAAAACCAAGCTTAAAATCCTTTTTTTCATTCCGGGACGTCGAGGACGCCGCCCCCTACAAACTTTTTTCATAGTTTTCCCTCCGTAAAATAATTTAATATGAATGTAACTTCACGCGTTAAAAAATGCGTGGTATGAAAATCCAATACCACGCACAAAAACGCGGCTTGGATTTAATGCTACCACACATCTCTTTATATTGAATAATCAATTACAAAGAATAACAAACAAAAGCCGGCGTTTTTAACGAACGCTTGCTTTGCAATTGATTGTTTTATTCAGAGATAGCGGTAGCGTCCTTTCGGACAATATTATTATACCATATTTTATCCGTAAATCAATAGTTTTTTTCAGCCGCGCGTTTATTTCCATTTAAACAGCAGCATACCGCCGATCATAAGCGCCATACCCGTATATTTATTCCAGCCGAACGCGATTTTTTCGCTGTCCATCCACCCGAACGCGTCAATGAGCGCCGCCACAAAAAGCTGTGATATAAGTATTACGGAAATCGCCACTGTAGGGCTGAGTTTTCCGATTCCGAGCATAACTGTTATCGTTATGACAAGTCCCAGAACGCCGCCGAACAGATACAGCTTATTTACGCCGCCTATAGCGCGGAAGCCGCCCTTTCCGAGAATCCACACCGCCGGAAGCGACAGCAAAAACGCCGTGCCTTGCACGAAAGCGTTCGATTCATACAGACCGATTTTATCCGACAGACGCGTGTTCATGACTCCCTGAACGCTCATAGCGGCGCCCGCGATTATATTGAATATTATTCCGGACATTTTCTCATCTCCCGTTTTATCATAGTACATATTGTACCCGATTCGGGAAATTTCATACAATATATAGCGGCATGACAAAAAAAACACCCCGACAGAGTGTTTTTTTCGTTTTGCTATGTATAGGATAAAAGGGTAGAATGTAATTTCTTTCTACAATATGTATTATAGCATACCGCGCAACAGTTTGCAAGTGTTTTTTAGAAAATTTTAAACTTTTTTCCAAGAGATTCTGCCGCCGAAATTAAAATCTATCCTTAAATCAAGGTTTTATCACATTATTGACCGTAAATTTCCGTTGCCGCAAGCGATAAAACTATGCTGAGATTACCGTTTCTGCATCTTATTTCGTCAATAAATTCTTTTTCGTTAACGCCGCGGCGCATATTGACAGAATATGTAAGCTCGTAGAGCGAGCCTAAATCGGTGGTTTTTATCCTTGTAAGAGAATAGCTCGCCGTGTATTTTTTCAGTATTTCGTCGAAGACGCCCTCGTAGTCGAGGTTTTCCGGAATCGTTATTTTAAGGTGTTTAGCCGTTGTTTTAGGCTTCGCGAAATTAATTTTTGATATTACAATCATGAAAAGACACAGCAAAACGACAAACATCGCGCCGCAGCCGTACAGTCCGACGCCGCACGCGAGACCGGCGGCTATGTCAAAGAAGATATATCCTATGTCCTCGGGATCGCCCGGAGCGCTGCGGAAGCGGATAATAGAAAGCGTGCCGGCGAGTGAAAAGGCTCTGGCGACATTGCTGCCCACAAAAAGAATAATAACCGTAAGAATAACCGGCAGCATGGTAAGCGTTACCGCAAAGCTCTGCTGATATCCTCTTTTATGCGTGTATATGTATGTGAGACTTATAATCAGTCCGAACGCAAGCGCCGCCGCCATAGCGATAAGCGCCATTGAGAAAGTGAGATTTATGCCTTCACCGGACGAAGCGAAAGCCGAGTTAAATATTTCATCCATTGAAAAATCCTCCTGTATGTTTAATCAGACTGCAAGATCTGCCGGCTGTTTTTTACTCATTTTAATTTTCGGTATTTGGCGCGCGCCTTCTTGTTTTTTGAGCATTTTAGTATACTCCGTGCCGTATTTTGAAAAGCTGACGTCCGTCGTTCCGAGCTCAGACAACATATCGCACAGCCATAAGGGCTTCGCAAGGCTTGTTTTTACCTCCATAAGCCATACGTCCTTGTTTATCAGACGCTTGCCGTGGTCGCCCGCCTCAAGAGTCAAATCGTTGCGGCGCGTGCGGATGTTGGCGTCAAACGATATGCGCAGGTCGTCGTTGCCTTTCTCAAAATATGCGAGTCTGTCATACGCTATGTAAACCTTCGGCGTCAGACTGCGCGAGTTGAGGAAATATTCCAGCTCGTGCATAACCTGAACGTTCATGTAATCCTTTATTTCGGGCATAACCCCCGTCTCCGTAAAATCGTACGCTTCTTTCAGCATGAGCGTTGTGCGGCGTTTATTTACAAGACCATGGAATTTCTTTTTTATCTCAAGGAATACAGCCGAATTCAAATCGGGAACTCCGTACGAGCGCAGTCTCAGCTTTTCCTTGTAGGCGGGTTTTGACAGCGATTCGCGTATGAGCGAATTATCCTCCGTGTCGTAATAAATATTCGCTATAGTGTAAAGCGAATGATTTTGACAATGACTGTCAAGCTCCATATGCTCATCCATTACCTCAAGAACCTTCCGGAAGGCGTCGTAATCCAGCATGTATTTGTGTTCAAACCTGTTAAAAACCTCAATTGCCACCGAAATTCATCTCCTTTTTTTATATTATGGGAAATTGCCCGCGGCGCAAGCAATTTTGCTTATTGCAAAAAGCGCGGCGCAGCTGCGAAGCGGCTTTTTGTATTTTACGGCTTTATTTTAAAGTATCTTCCTTAAATAAACCTTAAAATAAAAAAATTCCAAAAATAATTTTTATTCCGATAAATTAAATATCCGCCGACCATCTGCTGCTCGGACGCGAAAATCTGTCTTCGGCAAAAACTCCGTGTATGGAGCTTTTATCGCAGGTTCCGCCATCGTGTACGTCGTATCTTGAGGATATTCTCAGGGCGTATTTGCGTACAATCGGCGTTATACGAAGCGAAATTATGTAAAACATAATATTTTTACGGAAAAATTCATCTTTTCATTGCAAAAGGCGCGTTTTTTTGCTATACTGTATTTATTAATTATGTTAGGAAAGAATGTGAATTTAAAATGATTATTATTATGAAGGACAGCGCGTCCGCAAAAGAAATCGAGAGCGTTGAAAAAATACTTACCGATTTCGGTTTTCAGACGCACCCGATTTACGGTGAAAAGAAAACGGTTATAGGCGCGATAGGCGACAAGCGTCTTTTGAGCATGAATCAGATTCTGACGATGGACGGCGTTGAGAACGTCGTTCCGATTATGAAGCCGTATAAGCTCGCGTCAAAGGAGCTGCATAAGGAGCAGTCGGTTATAGACGTCGGTCACGGAGTGACGGTCGGAGGAAATAAGCTCGCTGTTTTCGCGGGTCCGTGCGCGATTGAGAGTCAGGAGCAGTTTACAACAGTATCCGCCGCGGTTAAGGCGTCGGGCGCGAACATTTTAAGAGGCGGAGCGTTCAAGCCGCGTTCATCGCCGTACTCGTTCCAGGGACTTGAGGGCGACGGTCTCAAAATCATGTATAACAGCGGCAAGGAGCTTGGTATGCCTATATGCACTGAGGTTCTTGATACGCGCGACGTTGAGCTTGTAGCGTCGTATGCGGATATAATGCAGATAGGCGCGAGAAATATGCAGAACTTTAAGCTTCTGCGCGAGGTCGGCAAGTGCAACAAGCCGATACTTTTAAAGCGCGGTCTTGCCTGCACGATGGAGGAATGGCTGATGGCTGCCGAGTACATTATGTCCGAGGGCAACGAGAACGTAATTCTCTGCGAAAGAGGCATAAGAACGTATGAAACAGCCACAAGAAACACATTTGATTTAAGCGCGATTCCCGTATCAAAGGAGCTGTCGCATCTGCCTATAATAGCCGATCCGAGCCACGCTACCGGAACGTATAAGTATGTTCCGGCTGTAGCTAAGGGCGCAATCGCCGCCGGCGCGGACGGTCTTATGATCGAGGTGCATAACTGCCCCGAAAAGGCGGCTTCCGACGG
Source organism: uncultured Clostridium sp. (assembly GCA_964426905.1). Taxonomy (GTDB): domain Bacteria; phylum Bacillota; class Clostridia; order UBA1381; family UBA1381; genus Hominilimicola. The sequence goes on from CAYRSG010000002.1 coordinate 59,262, forward strand.
TGCGCAGTCGCTTACACCGGAGAAGTTCGACAGACTTATGAAGGAGCTTGAACCTATCGCAAAGGCCGTAGGAAAAGAATTGCTGTAAACTATAATTTACATGAAAGAGGAAGCGCATGTTAGGTTATTTAGGTCCCAAAGGAACATTTTCGCATCAGGCCGCCGCGGAGTGGTCCGGAGGAAAAGAAGAAATAAAAGAATATTCCACGATTTACTCCGCGATACTCGCCGCGGAAAAGGGTGAAATCGACAGAGTAATCGTACCTATAGAAAATTCAATCGAGGGCGGCGTCAACATAACGCTTGACGCCCTCGCTTTTGATGTAAACTTATACATAACCGGCGAATATGTTCTGCATGTAAGCCAGAATTTGATGGTAAAAAAGGGCGCGCGCAGGGAGGATATTAAAATTATAACATCTCATCCGCAGCCCATAGGACAGTGCTCAAGGCTGCTGTCGCATGAATTCGGAGATGTGAAAATCGAGCTTGCCGACTCGACCGCTTCCGCCGCGAAGCGCGTTACGACCTCCGACGGTTCCGTCGCGTGTATCGCGTCCAAAAGCAGCGCTGAGCTGTACGGACTTGATATTATTTGCGCCGACTGCGGAGACGACGCGAATAATTCCACGCGCTTTATTATCGCGGAAAAAAATCCTAAGAGAAGCGTTTCGCAACGCGACAAAACCTCTATTGTTTTCGCGATTGACAATAAGCCCGGAAGCCTTTACAGCGCGATAGAGCTGTTGGCAAAGGAAAAAATCAATATGACAAAAATCGAGTCGCGCCCGATGAAGGACGAGCTTGGAAAATATGTCTTTTTTATCGACATAGACGGAAATATTGACGATGCGTCAATTTATTTCGCGCTCGATAAGGTAAGGCAAAATACATTTTTCTACAAATTTCTCGGTTCATATCCGTATTGATACCGTAAAAACACGGCTGCTGCGATGAACCGTATTCCTGAAAGGAGGAAAGAAATGGCGGAGCGTATATTTGTAAAAACAGCCGCGGGTATCTGCGGTTTATTTTCGCTTATCGGAATATTTACAATACTGTCGCTGCGTATTCTTAACTCCGCTCTCAATCCGCCCTCGGAGCTTATATTCGATTTGATTTATCCCGTGTGTTTCGCGGCAATATTTATAGCCGCGGACAGACTTTCGTATGCGTTTACACCGCCGTCTTTAAGAAGAACGGCGTATATATCGGTCTCCGCTCTGATTTTGCTGTACGGAATTTTGAAAACGCCGTACAGTCCCTGCAACGACCCGTTTGAAATGCACGAGGCTATGTCTTATTTGCTGAGCGGAAAGGGACTTTCTATCTACACGCGCAGCTATATGGATTTCTGGATAAACAATAAGCTGACGGCGTACTGCTATTACCCGCTTGTCAGACTTTTCGGGAACATAACGCTCGGAATCAGAGTTTTAAACGCAATTCTTCTTTCGGGATTTGTGTTTTTCACCTCAGGCGCGGTACATCTTATTTCGGGAAAGAAAAACGGCGAAACGGCGATGCTGATATTGTCCGCGCTGTCGCCTTTTATGCTTTTGACCGGACCGTATATATATCTTCCGTCGATATTTCTGTCGTCCGCGGCGGTATTCTGTCTTTCGCTTCGAAAAAAAACGGGACTTGTATTTTTCTTTATATGCTCGTCGCTGCTGTTTATTCTGCGCCCGACAGGACTTGGATTTATTCTTGTGTACATAATCGCCGACGCGTTTTTCGGGATATCGGATAAAAAATATTTCCTGAAGCGTCTTTTGTGCGCCGCGCTTGTAATTGTATTCGGCGCGCTTATGAAGTTCGGTATGGGACAGACGCTTTACGCTCTGGGAGCGCACCGTTATCCGGCAATGCAAAGTTCCGCTCTTTTGTGGACGCTTGAGCTTGGAACGCGCTCCAACGGCGAAGAAACAGGCTCCTGCTCATACACGCCTATTGATATAGGAAGCGAGCCGGACGATATAAAGCGTGATTTTAATAGGCTGTGGGTGTATTATCAGATTGACGAGACGTTTGACAGCAATCATTACGAGGAAATTAAAGCGGTGCAGAAGGACGTCGGACAAAAGCTCATAGAGCGTCTCGCGTCGATGAAGCCCTCGCAGTTTATGGAAAACATACTTAATAAAACGGCGTACTTTTTCGGCGATGTTTTTATTCCGTATTATTACAAAGCGAATGTAAATGATAAAAATCTCGATATGGCAAAAAATTATGATGAAAAATATTTCGCTTATCAGAACTCCGTTTTACTGCTGTTTTTTATAACGCTTATCGTGAATATACTCAAAATACTCCTGAGCAAAGACAGCGAGAACGGTAAGCGGGTAATCGCGTTCGGACTCGGCGCGGCGGCTGTGAATATAGCAATGCTGCTGTTTACGGAGGTTTCAAAAAAATATATGTTTGATTTTATTGTGCCGATGACGATATGTATCGCGCTAACGTTTACCGTTCCCTTAAAAAAAGATATTCGTCCGCGCAGAAACGCGCAAATACTCGCGGCGGCGATATTTCTGATCGCCGTCCGTGAAAGGGCGGGGGATATACGGATTTTTGACGGCGCCCAAACGCGGCTTGCGGAATCGGACGGTAACTGTACGTTCACCATAACAATGAATGAAAGATATATAGGAAACGATTACTCAATACAGACGTATCAGGGAAATCTTATAAATCTGAACGGTCAGGACGCGGTCGTTCTTGAGTTTCCGAAAAATTGCTCCGACGCGTTTGAGCTGAATTTGCCGGACGGACGTACAAAAGCCTTTTCGGCGCAGATATTAAAATAAGACCGTAGGGGCGGCTCTTGCGTTCATCCGTTCACAAATAAAGAAGGAGCCGAGCGTTTTTAACGCGGCGGCTCCTTTTTTGTTTATATACGCGGTTAAACGTCCGCGGATTATTTTATCAGTCTGTACAGTCTTACAACCGTGGCGACCGCCTGTTCAACCGTATACGCGCCCTGCGGAGCAAATTCATTTGCCGTTATACCGGTCATAATACCGTTCTCATTTACCCATGTTACATAAAAACGCGCCCACGGAGATATTTTATCGGCGTCGCTGTACGTGAGATTTGACTCTGTTCCGAGCCACATGTACAGCTCAGCCGTTTTGCTCAGAAGCGTAGCCGCCTCCTCGCGCGTAATTATGCCGTTAGGGTCAAAGTGCGACGAATCCTTGCCGTTCACTATGCCGAGCGCGCAGAGTATGTCAACGGAACCGTCAACTCCTTCGCAGTCCTCAAATGAGTTTTTAAGATACGCGCCGCCCTTGTCGTACATATATTCTTCAAGAGAAGCGTAATTATCCTTTACCGTAATAAGATTTCCGAGAAGAATACAAAACTGCTCGCGGGTTATATTTTCAGAGTAATTATTTGTGAAACGGTAGGGGAGAAGGTTGTTCGCCGCCGCTTCTATCGCGAATGGCTGCGCCCAAGGCGCCGACGGAAGCTTGAGAAAATCCTTTGACGTATCGCGGTGAATTTCCTCGCCGGCGGTTTTTTCCTCGTCGTCTCTGTACATGCTGTCAAGATATAGCAGATTCTCGGTATCCTCGCCGCCGAGCTTGTAGCAGACGTAATTGCCGCTTCCGTACAAGCCTATCTGTATGCCGGAATTCAGATAATAGCTCTTAACCGCGTCCGCCGTATAAATATTTACCGCAATCCCGCGGAACGGCGTGGGATTTATGGTTCTGTACACCGTCATATCCTGCGCGGAGTAATAAAAATCAAGTATTTCCTCGCGCGAGAGCTCGGTATACTTACCCTCCGCCACGTCGGAAACAGTCATGCGGGTGATTTCCTCGGCGTTAAAAATTCCCAGCGCGTCCGAGAGAGTCATTTCCTCGGGAAGATCCACTACGTTATACGCATGCGCCGCGACCGACAGAGCGATTAAAAATACCGCGGCGGTAATTGTTTTTAAAAATTTCTTAATGGTACTCACCTCCGGTTAAAACACACAGTATGCGTCCGTATATTCCTTCATTTTTACGAGTATATCTCCGTAGGAGCCGTCCCGCTCAAGATACTCGTAAATATCCTTGACGGTTATTATGGAATGAACGTTTATGCCGAAATCCTCCATAACCTCCATAACGGTTGTCTTTTCGGGGTTTTGCCCCACCTCGCAGCGGTTTACGGAAATAAACATATCCTTGACCTCAACGTCGGCGGCTCCCTTTAAAACCGGCATAGTTTCTCTTACGGCGGTACCCGCCGTTATAACGTCCTCGATTATGATAACCCTGTCGCCGTTTTGAGGTTTAAAACCTACGAGCGAGCCGCCTTCGCCGTGGTCCTTTTCCTCCTTGCGGTTGAAGAAATACGGCTTGTCTATACCGTACTCATTATAGAGCGCGGCGGCTGCGGCTGTTGCGAGGGGGATTCCCTTGTACGCCGGTCCGAACATACAGTCAAAATTATCGGAGCATGTCTCTTTTATAAGAGCGGCGTAAAATTTTCCGAGCGTCGCGATTTGTTTTCCTGTTTTAAAGTTTCCGGTGTTCACGAAATACGGAGTGTTTCTGCCGCTTTTTGTGACAAAAGCTCCGAAACGGAGAACATCGGAGTCCATCATAAATTCAATAAATTCCTTTTTCTTTTCTGTAAGCATTGCTTCTCCTCCTCGTCAGTCTTTAAAATATAAATCTCTCAGTTTTTTGAGCGCCTTTTTCTCCATTCTTGATACCTGCATCTGTGAAATACCCATAATAGACGCGATTTCCTTCTGGCTTTTTTCCTCGTAGTATCTGTATGTGAGAAATTCCCGTTCGCGCTCCGTCAGGCTTTTCATGCAGAAGTCTATGAAATCCTTGTCCTCGATCATCAGATAATGGTTGTCGTCTACGCCGATAACGTTGGAGAGCGTCATTTCGCCGTCCGCGTACGCTTCGTACTCAAGCGATTTTATAAACGAAACGTCGCCCATCTGATATACCCGCTCTAAGGTCTTTTCGGGAATATTAAGTATTCTCGCTATCTCCGAATGCGAGATACCGTTCGACGTCCGCCTTATTTTTTCCGCCTTGTAAAACATTTCGTAAAGTCTGCGCGGTATGCGGATAAAATTGCCTTTATCGCGGAAATATCTTCGTATTTCCCCGAGTACTGTCGGCGTCGCGTAAGTTGCGAATTTCACGCCCTTGTCGGGGTCGAAGCGTTCTACCGCGTACAGTATTCCCATACACGCCACTTGATAAATATCATCGTATTCCACTCCGCGGTTCACGAATTTTCTTGAAAGAATTTCCGCAATATATATGTACAGCGACACAATCTCGTCTCTGAGCTTTACGTCTTTTGTTTCTCTGTAGCGTGAAAAAAGCTCGTATTCACTTGTCTCTGTTTCGGGTCTGACTACTGCCACGTTAACCCTCCTCGCCGGTTTATTTTATAAGTTTTTTCGCTATGTTCAAAGCGTCGTTGTACGATTGGGCGCTCTTTTCATCGTTTTGGGAATTTACGCGGATAAATAAGTATAAATCATCGCGGTAAATATTATTTTCGCGAAGAACGGAGCTGTTCCTGAGACTTACGGCGTAACCCGTTCCGTCTTCCGCGCGGAGAATTTCCGCGTCTGTGTCCCCGGCGAAAACGTCGGTCGGTTCAAAGCTCTCGCTTACTGATTTTCTCTGAATATACAGCTTCGCCTCAACCTCGTCCATAAGGTAGACATACGTAAAATCCTCCGTAAACGTCATGTCCAGCTTCGTCTGCATGGCGTAGTCGTATTCTTCGCTTCCGGAGCCGTCGGAGAATACGAGACGCTGGAAATCAACGGACTGTTCTCCGTCTCCGTCAATATCGGATATACATTCCTCCATAAGGCTTTGAAGTCTTTCCGTCTCGCCTTCGGAATAGTTCATATGACCCGCGTATACCACGGTCATGTCGTATGTTTCGCGCGTCGCGCACTGCACAATTGTAACGACCGCGATAATTACGGCGGCGGCTGTTATTATTACGTGCCATTTGTAATATTCCCAGAAATATTCCCACCATTGCTTCGTGAACTTCGGCGGTATTTCTCCGTATTTCTCTGCCATATGAACTGCCTCCTTCGGCTTGTAAACCGGAAATTTTTATTAATTATCAATCTTTCGCAAGCGTTTTCATCGCGGGGACGCGAATTTTTCTTTCACCGTTTTTTTTGGCTGTATTTGACATATTATAAGCTTTTTCCCAATTATTCATTGAAAAGACGCCAATTTCAACATTGTAACTATTGTACCATTAAACTCAATTTATTTCAAGTCTTTTCAACGGCTTTTATTCCTCGACGGTTATATAGGGCGGGCAATTTTCGTATATTCGTCGGATTTTAAGCCGTAAAACTCGGGAATATCCGGTATATAGGCGAAATAATCGGTTTTTAATAAACCGGATCGCCGCATATATTTTTTGTTCGTGTAAATACTAATTTCGGAGGTGATTAGATTGGCGAAAGACGATGAAGAGCTTTTAAATTATGTGTTTCAGAATTCAGAGATGGGCTCCGACACAATCTCGAAGCTGATAGAGATTTCTCAGGATGAAACATTTAAGCGCCAGCTTAAAACGCAAAAGAAGGAATACGACGCCATGAAGGACGACGCGAAAAAACTTTTAAAGGAGTCGGGAAAGACCGAGGACGAGCTGTCAGCATTCGATAAGATACGCACGTATATAATGATAAATATGCAGACGCTTACGGATAAATCCAATTCCCATATAGCGCAGATGCTCATGGAGGGCAGCGCTATGGGAATTACGCAGGCTCTGCGGAAGCTGCGTTCATATACCGAAGTCGGCTCCGGCGCTCGCTCGCTTATGGAAAAGCTTCTCCATATGGAGGAAAATAACTTTGAACAGTTAAAAAAATATATATGAGTACAAAAAAAAGGAGCCGCCGCGTAAAAAAGGGCTGCTCCTTTATTTAGATGCAAATTATTAAACGTTTTATATCTCTCAGATATTTTCCATAGCCTCGATGCTCTTTAATACCTTGCCGAGCATTTCTCTGTACTTTTCACCCTTTGCCTTTTCCTCGTCGACGACCTTTCGGGGCGCTTTCGCCGCAAAACCGGAGTTATTTAACTTACCCTCGACTCTTTTTATCTCGCCTTCGAGTTTTTTCTTCTCCGCGTTAAGCCGCTCAAGCTCCTTTGCCTTGTCTACCAGCTCGTCAAGCGGCAGATAAACCTCCGCGGACGGCACGACCACGTTTACGGCGTTTTCGCTTACGCCGCTCTTGTCAGTCTGAACAACAGCTTCGCTCGCCGACGCTAATTTTTCAAAGAACGCCGTTCCCTTTTTGAATACCTCCGTCTTGCCGGTTACGATTATAACCTTCGCCTTCTTTGACGGCGGAACGTTCATCTCGGCTCTGCGGTTTCTTATCGCGGAAATCGCCCGCATGATAAGCTCCATGCCGTCGACGTCGTCGGGGAAATTAAGCTCCGGATTGTATGTTGGGTAATCGCTTATAACGATGCTTTCGCCCTCATGCGGAAGGTGCCGCCAAATTTCCTCCGTAATAAACGGCATGAACGGATGCAGCAGCTTCATCGTGTTCGACAAAACATATGTCAGCACATACTGCGCTGTTTTCGCCGTCGGGTTTTCCTTATCGAAAAGTCTCGGCTTTACAAGCTCGATGTACCAGTCGCAGAAGCTCTCCCAGATAAAGCTGTAAAGATTTGAAAGCGCGATACCGATTTCAAATTTATCAAGGTTTTCCGTTACGGATTTTACGACGTCGTTGTACTTCGACAAAATCCACTTATCCTCAAGCTGCAAATCCTCTGAATCAGGCAGCTTGTTTTCGGTAATATCTATATTCATCAGTGTGAAACGCGACGCGTTCCAAATCTTGTTCGCAAAGTTACGGCTCGCCTCAACTCTTTCGGTATAGAAACGCATATCGTTGCCGGGAGCGTTGCCCGTAGCGAGCGTAAAGCGGAGCGCGTCCGCGCCGTACCGCTCTACTATTTCGAGCGGGTCAATGCCGTTTCCGAGCGATTTACTCATTTTTCTGCCTTGAGAGTCGCGTACAAGACCGTGAATAAACACATACTTAAACGGTACCTCGCCGGTATGCTCCAGACCGGAGAACATCATTCTCATTACCCAGAACGGAATTATATCATAGCCTGTAACAAGCACGCTTGTCGGGTAGAAATATTCAAAGTCGTCTGTTTTTTCGGGCCAGCCCAGCGTTGAAAACGGCCACAGCGCCGACGAGAACCATGTGTCAAGAGTGTCGGAATCCTGACGCATTTCCTTTCCGCACTTAGGGCATACCGCCTTTTCCTCCTTAGTTACGACCATTTCACCGCAGTCGTCGCAGTAAAACGCGGGTATTCTGTGTCCCCACCAGAGCTGGCGCGAAATACACCAGTCGCGGATATTTTCAAGCCAGTGGAAATATACCTTTTCAAAATGCGCGGGTACGAATTGAGTTTCACCGTTTTTAACCGCGTCTATCGCGGGCTGCGCAAGCGGCTTCATCTTAACGAACCACTGCTTTGAAATAATCGGCTCGACGGTAGTTCCGCAGCGCGAGCAATGACCGACGTTATGGCTGTGATCCTCGACCTTTACGAGGAGTCCCATTTCCTCCAAATCCTTAACCATTGCCTTGCGGCACTCGTAACGGTCCATACCCTCGTATTTGCCCGCGTACGCGTTCATCGTCGCGTCGTCGTTCATAACCTTAATCTGTTCGAGATTATGTCTTAAACCCACCTCAAAGTCGTTGGGGTCGTGCGCCGGAGTAATCTTAACGCAGCCTGTTCCGAACTCCTTATCGACATACTCGTCCGCTATAACCGGAATTTCCCTGTCGGTAAGCGGCAGGAGAAGCGTTTTTCCGACTAAATCCTTATACCTTTCGTCCTCGGGATTTACCGCGACGGCGGTATCGCCGAACAGCGTTTCGGGACGCGTCGTCGCGATTATAACGAAGCCGTCGCTGTCCTTAATCGGATATTTAATGTGCCAGAAATGTCCCGCCTGCTCCTCGTGATCGACCTCCACGTCTGAAAGCGCGGTGATACAATGCGGACACCAGTTTATAATTCTTGAACCCTGATATATAAGACCTTTGTTGTAGAGGTTTACAAATACCTCCTTGACCGCCTTCGACAAGCCCTCGTCCATCGTAAAGCGTTCTCTTTCCCAGTCGCAGGACGAACCGATTTTCTTGAGCTGGTTTATTATACGGTCGCCGTACATCTTCTTCCAGTCCCATACGCGCTCCAAAAACTTCTCGCGTCCCAAATCGTAACGGCTCAGTCCCTCTTTTTCGCGGATTTCCGCCTCAACTCTCGCCTGAGTCGCTATTCCCGCATGGTCCGTACCGGGTACCCACAGCGCGCAATAACCCTGCATTCTCTTGTAGCGGATGAGAATATCCTGCAAAGTCTCGTCGAGCGCGTGTCCCATATGAAGCTGTCCCGTAACGTTCGGAGGCGGAATAACTATCGTAAACGGCTTTTTGTTCTTGTCCGCCTCGGCGTGAAAATATCCCTTCTCTACCCACTCGTTATATAATCTGTCCTCAAATTCCGACGGGTTGTAATTTTTCGCTATATTTTTTGCGTCTTCCATCTGTAATTAACTCCTTTACCTTCCAAATATAAATACGGCGATAAACGCTATAACCGCCAGACCGAGCGCGATGTATTTGACTCGCAGTACCATTCCTTCTTCAGGCTCTTTTTTTAGCAGAGAGCCGATTATGAGCTTTGCTTTAAACGTCATAACAAGAGCAATCAATCCTATTATAAGAGCCGATATTTTTATTGCAGTCACTAATACGCACACCCTTTCCCGCCGGATTCGGAAGTAAAAAATACTCTGTTTAACTATTATCGCATTTTAACATGTTTTTGTCAAGGCAAATATATGCAATTGCGGAACCGGCGCGGTACGTATTCGGGCTTCGGCGGCGAGGCGTATTCTGTGCCAAACCCGTACCGTAATCGCCGCGTCCGACGCGTCCGCAACGGATGAACCATTATATAATTATATTAAATATATTAAAAAATCTTCGATTTTGTTTTTCGATGGTTTTCGCCTTTGCGCAAAAAATAATGAAACGCGTTGTCTCCGTATTTACGCCGTCCCGCCGCATGAGCTTAAACGGAAGCGTTTATCTAAGCTGCGCGTCTATCTGATGTTCAAGACTTCTTACAACTTTATCAAACACCTTCTGCACTTCCTCGCCCGTAAGGCTTCTGTCAGCCGCTCTGTAAACGGCGCTGTAGGCTACGCTCTTTTTACCCTCAGGTATCTGTTCGCCCTCGTATACGTCGAATAACGCGAGACTTTCAAGCGTTTTTCCGGACGCTTTTCTTACTATTTCCTCAATCTGAGCGACGGGAACGCTTTTATCAACGAGCATTGCGATATCGCGCGTAACGGCGGGATACTTCGGAAGCTCGGTAAATTTAACGTCTGTTTTCATGTTAAGGAACATATTTTCAAAATCAAACTCGCCTATATAAACCGGCGTCTCAATTCCGTATTTACGACCTATCGACGGATGAATTTCGCCTATTACGCCGAGAGCTTTGCCTCCCGCGGTGATTTTAGCGCATCTGCCGGGATGGAACGTCGGGTCATCGGTCACGGCTTCATATTTAACATTCTTCACGTTAAGAGCCGAAAGCATGCTTTCGCATACTCCCTTAATATCATAAAAATCAGCGTTATCGCCGTACATTCCCATCGCGACCTTTATCGGCTCGTCGGGAAGCTTTCCTTCCTCTGTCGGAATAAATACCTTGCCTATTTCATACAGTCTCGCGGACGGATTTCTGTAATTATAGTTTCTCGAAAGGATATCCAGCATGCTCGCTATAGTTGTTGTACGCATAATCGACGTATCCTCGCCGAGCGGATTTGAAATTTTTACCGTGTTTCTCAAAGGACTGTCCGAGGGAATATTGAGCTTGTCGAATATTGACGGACTTGTAAAGGTGTATGTGTAAATTTCATACATTCCCTGCGCCGTCAGCGCGGTATTTATGACGTCCTGCGCTTTTTGACGCTCGTTTTTTCCGCCGCATGTCGCTTCGCCCGAGAGAAGCGTTACGGGGATTTTGTCGTAGCCGTAAAATCTTGCGGCTTCCTCCGCGATATCCGCCTCGCCCGCCAAATCCGGTCTGAACGACGGGGGAGCGACGGTCATTTTGTCAAGGTCCGTCTTTATTTCAAGCGCGTCGAATATCTTTACCATATCCTCTGTCGTAATATCTGTTCCCAAAAACGCGTTGATTTTATCGGGGCGGAAAGCGAACGTTCCCATATCTGTTACATTGCCTGTAACGTCGATCATACCGCCGACGTTTTCGCCGCAGCCAAGCTCCTCCACAAGCTGACACGCTCTTTCAACCGCCGGAACCGTGTTGTGATAGTCAAGACCCTTTTCATAACGCGACGACGCTTCCGTGCGGAGTCCGACTCTCTGCGCCGTAAGTCTTACGGACGCCGCGTCGAATGTCGCCGACTCAAACACAACCGTTGTTGTGTCGTCCTTAACCTCGCTGTTAAAGCCGCCCATAACTCCGGCAATCGCTACGGCTCTCTTGCCGTCGGCGATTACAAGGTCGTTTGAGGTAAGCGTTCTGTCCTGAGAGTCGAGCGTCTTTATAACCTCGCCGTCAGATGCGCGGCGCACGATTATTTTGTTATCCTCCAAATCGCGGAGGTCGAACGCGTGCATCGGCTGACCGTATTCCAAAAGAACATAGTTTGTAATATCAACTATATTGTTTATAGGTCTTACGCCGCACGCGCGAAGGCGCTGCCGCATCCACGCGGGCGACGGACCGATTTTCACATTTTTAACCATTCTCGCGCAGTAACGCTTGCACTTATCCTTATCCCGCACCTCAACGCTTACGGAGTCGGCGATGTTTTCGTTATTCTCCGTGAACTTAACCTCGGGTATTGTAAACCTCTTATTAAACGTTGCCGCGCTCTCGCGCGCCAGACCGATTATCGAGAAACAGTCGGGGCGGTTAGAGGTTATCTCAAACTCGACAACCGTTTCGTTCATGCCGAAAATGTCCTTTATGTCCTTACCCACCGGCGTATCGCCGGGCAAAATCAATATGCCGTACTCAGGCTCGTAGCCGAGAACGTCCTCGCTTATGCCCAGCTCCTCGTGCGAACAGAGCATACCGCATGATTCCACGCCGCGCATTTTGCCTTTTTTTATTTTCACGCCGCACGGCAGCTTCGCTCCGATAAGCGCGGTTGGAACGATTATTCCCGCTTTTACATTCGGCGCACCGCAGACAATCTGCAATATTTCGCCCGTACCCGCGTCGACGGCGCATACGCGCAGGTGGTCGCTGTCGGGGTGGTCTACGCAGGTCAGAACCTTTCCCGCGACGACGTTTTCGATTTCCCCGCCAATATTCTCATAGCCCTCGACCTTGGAGCCGCTCATCGTCATTCTGTCCGAATATTCCTTCGGCGTAACGTCTATGTCCATATAGTCGTTAAGCCAGCTCA
>CAYRSG010000003.1:0-68992 GCA_964426905.1 uncultured Clostridium sp.
CAGCTGATTTGTAATCAGCAGGTCGCGGGTTCGAGTCCCATCACCAGCTCCAAAATAGGGATAAGCCTTTGTTTGTCCCTTATATATGGGAGAGTTCCCGAGCGGCCAAAGGGGGCAGACTGTAAATCTGTTGTCTTCGACTTCGATGGTTCGAATCCATCCTCTCCCACCAAAAGCGCCGCAGACCGTATAACTATGCGGTCTTTTTTTGCGTTTATATGTTTTTGCATGAAATATTCCGTCTTTCCGATATTGTTAAGGACAGCCGCGGCGCTATCTTCTTTTAAATATAGATCGAGCGTTCCGCTTAATACCCGCTTGCGGATTTGATTTTCCTTCTTCAAGTCTCGGCGGCGCGGTTTTGCGGTTTCGGTCAACCGTTTGCGGAATATTGCGGCTTTCTTTACATATCATTATCACTGAGATTAAGTTTGCGTGTAAATATTGAAATATAAAACGCTATGTGATATACTGTATACACAATATTATGCCGAAAGGAGGGGGACTCTATGACGGAAAATCAGGCTTTAGCGGTAATTCTGGGTTCAATCGGAATAATTTCCGTTGCCGCGATTATATATTATATTCTTATGATAGTTGCGCAGTGGAAAATTTTCACGAAAGCCGGAGAAAAGGGATGGAAATCAATTATTCCTTTTTTGAACGGACATGTGCTTTATAAGATTGCATGGAAACCTGTGATGTTCTGGATTATGCTCGCGCTGACTGTTGCGACGGGTATATGCGGGGCGATACAGGACAGCGTCGCCGCAATGATTATATCATTTATATTATCTGTTGCTATTCTGGTTATAAGCATTATTCAGTATTCAAAGCTTTCAAAAGCGTTTGGTCACGGAATAGGATTTACGCTCGGACTTTTGTTCCTAAATCCCATATTTATGCTTATACTCGGTCTGGGAAGCTCGCAGTACGTAGGCAAGCAGGATTAATAAACAGCGGAAAAAAGAATTTCAGAGTTTTTTCAACATAAAACAGAATTAATTTTATGACGCTCTCAGGGATACGGCGCGAAAAAAAGCGGTATACCCCCGCATCGGGGATATACCGCTTTTTTTCTTACTCAATATTTAACCGCGCATAATCCTCGAAGTAAATAATACGGCGGTTTTTAGCGGTTTTGTTCCGCTTTACGCGTCGTCTTGCCGCTTTCCCGACAGAGCGCTCCTCATCCTCCGCCGCATACGCGGTTCGCGTTCCGTAAAATTTAAAGATCGGTAAACTTTTTACCTCCCAAAACATGGAAATGCAGATGACCTACAGTCTGTCCTCCGTCCTCGCCGCAGTTGTTGACAACGCGGTAGCCGTTTTCGCCAAAGCCCAAATCCGCCGCAATTTTCGGTATTTGCTCCCATATCGCCGCGACGTATTTTACGTTATCCGCCGTAATCTCATTTGCGCTCGCAATATGACGCTTCGGCACGATAACGATATGCTCCGGCGCCTGCGGATTAACGTCCCTGAACGCGAGCGTCATATCGTCCTCGTAAACCTTTGTTGACGGGATTTCACCGTCTATAATTTTACAAAATAAGCAGTCCATTATTTTTCCCTCCGATATTTAAAAATTTTTAATTACACCGGTTATAAATTCCGGCGCTTCCCGAAAATCGTTTTCATCGGGACGCCCCTTTATTTATACCGCCTATTATCTTAAACGATCCGTATTTATTAAACGCCATGCGTCCGAACAAGTCCAAGCGGGTTTTATTTTCGCTTTACGGCGAATCAAAAAGAGACCGATCGTTCTTCAAAAATTCCGACCGCGGCGGACGCCTCCGCTATTCGTCTTATATCTTTACATCTTCTCCACAGTATCAATTCCCAATAATCCGAGAGCGGTTTTAATAACCGTTGTAACGGCGCCGGTGATTGCGAGACGCGCTTTTTTTGTTTCCATATCCACATCGTTCTTCATAATAGGATCTGTGTTATAGAATTTATTAAAAAGCTTTGTCAGAGTCGTAACGTATCTGTTGATATAGAACGGCTCGTTTTTTTCGGCGGCGTTCTTAACGGCGTCCGAAAAAGCTCCGAGCTGCTTTACGAGAGAGTACGCCTCGTCCGTTGCCGCCTTTGAAAAATCCGCGCCGGAATAATCGATTCCCCGAGCTTTACGCAGGATACTTCTTCCGCGCGCGTAGCCGTACTGACAGTAAGGACCGCTTTCGCCCTCGAAATCAAGCATGCTTTCCCAGTTGAGATCGATATCCTTTTCGCGCGTACTGTGCAGGAAGGTATAGAGTATGGCGCCTATGCCTATCTTTCGCGCGGCTTCTTCTGTATTTTCGATTTCCGAGCCGTTTTTTTCTATTATTTCACGAGTTTTGTCTATTGACTCTCTTAAAACGTCGTCAAGGAATATTACGTCGCCGTGACGCGTGGAAAGATTTTTACCGCCGAAGCGGACAAGTCCGAAGCCGACGTGAACGCAGTCGTCCGCCCATTCCCAGCCCGCCTTTTTCATGACGGTGAAGACTTGTCTGAAATGCAGAGCCTGAGGCGTGCCGACGACGTATATGTTTTTATAAAAATCGTATGTTCTGTGACGGTACAGCGCCGCCGCGATATCGCGCGTCGCGTAAATTGTCGCGCCGTTTGATTTAAGAATTATGCACGGAGGCATATTTTCCTCCGACAGGTCGACTACCTGCGCGCCGTCGCTTTCGGTAAGAAGTTCCTTTTCGCGCAGTATTTCTATGACCTCGTCCATCTTGTCGGAGTAAAACGCTTCTCCGTTGTAGGAATCGAACTCCACTCCGAGTATTCCGTAAACGCGCTTAAACTCAACAAGGCTGACGTCGCGGAAATATTGCCACAGCGCCGTCGCTTCCTCGTCGCCGTCCTCCAGCTTTTTGAAATATTCGCGCGCCTCGTCCTCCAGCTCCGGATGCTTCTCGGCCTCCTCATGGAATTTGACGTAAATCTTTAAAAGTTCATTTATAGGGTCTTTTTCTATAACTTCTTTATCGCCCCAGCGTTTGTACGCCGAAATCAGCTTGCCGAACTGCGTGCCCCAGTCGCCGAGATGGTTAAGCGACTGCACGTTATAGCCCAGATGCTTGTAAATTTTTGCGAGCGAGTTTCCGACAGCCGTCGAGAATAGATGACCTATATGAAACGGCTTCGCGATATTCGGGGACGAATACTCGACAAGCACTGTTTTCCCCGCTCCCTCGTCGGACGCGCCCCACTTTTCGCCCGCGTTCTCGACGGCGGATATTGTCGAGGCTATAAATTTTTCACGGTTAAAAAAGAAATTCAGATATCCGCCCTCCGCTTGAGCCTTGTCGATAATATCGTCGTCCGACATTTTGCCGGCAAGCTCCCGCGCTATCAGCGCCGGCGGCTTGCGCATTACTTTTGCCAGCGGGAAACACGGAAACGCTAAATCGCCCATTTTTTCATCGGGCGGAATTTCAATCGATTTTTCCGCCGTTTCGCGGTCAAGACCCGTCAGTCCGATAATTTTTTCTATAACATGTTCCTTAAAATCCATTTTTTCTCTCCTATTGAGTCGTATGGGACGGCGTCCTCGACGTCCCTTTGTGGGAATAATCATATCGCGGATGCGGGTTGTCGAGGGCGCCAAACCCTACTGCGTCAAATTATAATTTTACTTCGTCTGATCCGCGACTATCTCGTCGACGCGCGCGAGTGCGTCGTCAATCTTACTTGCGTCCTGACCTCCGCCCTGAGCCATATCGGGCTTACCGCCGCCGCGTCCGCCGGCAATCGCGGTTATTTCCTTAATAATCCGACCGCAGTGAACGCCCATTTTAACGGCTTCCTTACTTGCCATAGCGACAAACGTAATCTTGCCGTCCGTATTCGCGCCCATAACCGCGACGCTGTTTTCTACCTCAACCTTAATCTTATCCGCCATCGCCTTCATTTCACCGGCGTCCATACCGTCAACCTGCGCGGTAAGAAGATTTATATCGCCTATATGCTTAACGCCCGCCATAAGGTTATTCGCTTTTGCGGCGGCTATTTTTTCGTTCAGCATATTTATTTTCTTTTCAAATTCACGGCTCTCGTTCATTACCGTTTCCGCTTTTTTATCAATCTCGTGCAGCAAATTTGTCTTTAACGCCGCTCCGGTTCTCGCGATAAGCGCGTCCTTTTCCGCTATATAATCAAGCACGCCCTGACCGGTTATCGCCTCGATACGTCTTGTACCGGCGGCGACGCCGCTCTCGGAAATAATCTTAAACAATCCGCACTGCGCGCTGTTTTTCAGATGCGTTCCGCCGCAAAATTCCACACTGTAATCGCCAACCGAAACAACTCGTACCACGTCGCCGTACTTTTCGCCGAAAAGCGCGATTGCGCCGAGCTTTTTAGCTTCGTCTATCGGCAATTCCCGAACCGTAACATCCATGCTTTCAAGGATTTTACGGTTTACAATGCTCTCAACCTCCTTTATCTGCTCCGACGTCATCGCCTCAAAATGCGAGAAATCAAAACGCAGTCTGTCAGCTTCTACAAGCGAGCCTGCCTGAGCGACGTGCGAGCCGAGGACGTCGCGCAACGCCTTATCCAATATATGCGTCGCGGTGTGGTTTCTTGCGATCGCCATTCTGTTCGATGTATCGACAGTCATTGTAACGGCGTCGCCGATCTTTATCGGCGCAAGCTGAACAACCGTCTCGTGCAGATAGTAGCCATCGTTCGTTTTTGTGGTGTTTACGACCTCAGCCGCTTTTCCGTTTACGGTAATCGTTCCGATATCGCCGACCTGACCGCCCATTTCAGCGTAGAACGGCGTTTTATCCGTTACGATAAATCCGCTCTGATTTTCTATAATCTCATCGCATACGCCCTCGTCTTGGACGGCTATTCCGACAACCTTTGCTTCGCACTCGAGGGCGTCGTAGCCTACAAACTCCGTAGGCTCCGCGTCAAACTCGTAGACCTCGCCGCCGTCCCAGCTCGAGCCCT
The DNA here is from genome assembly GCA_964426905.1 of uncultured Clostridium sp. GTDB lineage: Bacteria > Bacillota > Clostridia > UBA1381 > UBA1381 > Hominilimicola. The sequence continues at coordinate 4,966 of CAYRSG010000003.1, forward strand.
CCGCTCTTGCCGCGCGCGCTGTTTCCTTCTGCTCCCGCATTGCGGCGTTGAAACCGTCAACGTCGACGTCCAGTCCCTGTTCAGCCGCCATTTCAATCGTCAGATCAAGCGGGAAACCGTAGGTATCGTGCAGCTTAAACGCCTCCGCGCCGGTAAGACTTTTTGCGCCGTTCTTCTTCGCTTCCTCAATATATCCGTTCAGCACGACTATACCGTTGTCAATCGTCGCGTCAAAACGCTCTTCCTCTTTCTTTATAATCTTTGTGATATAGTCTCTCTTTTCCTCAAGCTCCGGATACGCGCCCTTTGAGCATTCGATAACAGTCTCCGCTACCTCGTACAGGAACTGACGGTCGATATTCAATAGCTTGCCGTGACGGGCGGCGCGTCTTAAAAGCCTTCTTAAAACGTATCCGCGTCCCTCGTTCGACGGAATAACGCCGTCGCTGACCATCATGACCGTGCTTCTGATATGGTCGGTTATAACGCGCAGAGAAACATCCTTCTTTTCATCCTTTTTATATTCAAGATTTGCTATACGGCAGATATGCTTCATAACGTTCTGCACGGCGTCAACCTCGAACAGATTGTCCACGCCCTGCATGACAACCGCAAGTCTTTCAAGTCCCATACCGGTGTCGATATTGGGGTTCGGAAGCGGATTGTAATTGCCGTCGTCATCCTTGTCAAACTGCGTGAATACGAGATTCCAGACCTCCATAAAACGGTCGCACTCGCAGCCTACGCCGCATGTCGGGCTTCCGCAGCCGTACTCCTCGCCGCGGTCGTAATAAATTTCCGAGCAGGGACCGCACGGACCTGTTCCGTGCTCCCAGAAGTTATCCTCCTTGCCGAGCTTTACGACATGAGACGCGTCCACGCCCACCTCGTTTATCCATATATCCTTCGCCTCGTCGTCGTCCTCGTATACGGATATCCACAGCTTTTCCTCGGGAATTTCCATTACCTTCGTGAAAAACTCCCATGCCCACGCAGTCGCCTCGCGCTTGAAGTAATCGCCGAACGAAAAGTTGCCGAGCATCTCGAAAAACGTGCCGTGACGCGCCGTCTTACCGACATTGTCTATATCGCCGGTTCTTATACACTTCTGACACGTGGTAACGCGTCTTCTCGGCGCCGTCTCCGGATTCTGGAACCACATCTTCATCGGCGCCATACCGGAATTTATTAAAAGCAGACTTGCGTCGTTCTTCGGTATAAGCGGAAAGCTTGAGAGTCTCAGACAACCCTTTGACTCAAAAAAGCTCAGGAACTTTTCACGGATTTCATTTACGCCCATTGGTTTCATATCAATTTATTCTCCTTTGTTTTGTTAACTGAATTCTATCTTAACAATTATATAAAATATACGGAGTTATGTCAAGATACGCAATTCGGTTTTTTATTTTTTATTGCGCAAAAAAACAAACCGGAGCGGTTAAAAGCCGCCGGTTTGTTTTTTGTCAATCCAAAAATTATTCCTCTTTTTCGCCGGAATCCTCTCCGCCGACAAGCTCCATGCGGTTGGTTGAAACCTCGTAAGCCGTTTTGGTAATTACCTCCTCGTCGCTGATACGCTTCTGATACGTTCTCGACTGTATTCTTCCCCATATTTTTACATTGTCGCCGACTTTAAGCTCGCGCGCGTACCGAGCGTTGCGTCCCCATACGATAACAGGTATGTAGTCCGACTTGTTGTAGCTTCTGTTCACGGCGAGCAGCAGGTCCGTTATCTCGCGTCCGAACGGCGTTGTGCGGTAAACGGGCGCTTTGCAGATAAAACCGTTCAGATACAGAGAGTTGGGATTTTTCCTCGTATCCTCCTCACAGCGCGCGATATCCTTGGCAAATACCGTCAGAACCAGCCTGTTTTCACCGTTTTCGTAGCTGTTATATGAACGGAACTGTCCCGTCACCTCGACCAAATCTCCGATATTATAGCTGCTGCCGGCAATAAGCCTTTCCGATACCATAACGCGAATTTCATCCGAGGTTCCGCTCAAACGCGGCGCTTTTACCGTACAGGTGTAGAATTTTTCCGCATAAATTTCGTGATTGAAGATAAATTTATCCTCTATTGTTCCTATGATTGACGCCTGATTGTTTGATAAACCGTTATCCATGTGTAGAAAACCTCCTCTGTTGTGTTTAAAGCTGTTATCATCAGTTATATTTATTCTCGAAAATAAGTTTTTATTCTTATTATGTCATTCTTTTTTGCTGTTATTCAGAATTTATAAACAGTTTTCAGGCGGACATGCAATTTTAAAAAAATATAAGATTTGCGTTGAATTATTATCGTAATATTTATCATCTTAATCGTTATCTTTTTCCGGTATTATGGGAAAAAGCGGCTGCGAGAAAATATTCGTCGTTGAAATTTTAAAGAGTAAACAGCTATACGTTGCCGCCGCGAAGCCGACCGTACGGCTATGCTAGAACGGTCGGCTTCAGAGGAAACAAAAACCTCAGAACCCGCATGGATTCTAAGGTTTGCTTAACGCGAGCGCTCTTGCGGGTCTTATGGAAAAATCGCGCAAACACAAAGACTTTGGACAGTCGGCAAACGGTATTAATCCGAAAATTAAATACGCTTCGGTAAAGAAAAATCGAGGCGTTTTCCGACCGAGGTTACGTCTAATCATCACCCGCTGAGTCTGAAAAAATCAAAATCCGCTCATAGACCGTTTTAATTATTTATACAGAGGATGCTTATCGCACAGAGCCTTAACTCTCGCTCTGATTTCTTCCTTGCCGTTATCAAAATCCTTTATTGTCAGCGCAATCAGCTTGCCCACTTCGACCATATCGTCTTCCTTAAAGCCTCTTGACGTCGTAGCGGGAGTACCGATTCTGATACCGCTTGTAATAAACGGACTTTTTGTATCAAACGGGATCGCGTTCTTATTCACTGTAATTCCGACCTCGTCAAGCATTTTCTCAGCTTCCTTACCGGTAACGCCGGCGTAGGTAAGGTCAACGAGCATAAGGTGATTATCGGTACCGCCCGAAACGAGCTTAAAGCCTTCGCTCATAAGCGTGTCGGCAAGAACCGCCGCGTTTTTAACAACCTGCTCGGCGTAAGTCTTAAAGCTCGGATCGAGCGCCTCCTTGAAGCATACGGCCTTTGCCGCTATTGTGTGCATCAGGGGACCGCCCTGGATACCCGGGAATATCGCCTTATTGATTTTCTTCGCCAGCTCCTCGTTATTTGTCAGAATAAGGCCGCCTCTGGGACCTCTTAAAGTCTTATGCGTAGTCGTCGTAACGACGTCGGCGTACCGCATCGGCGACGGATGGCAGCCCGCCGCGACAAGACCCGCGATATGAGCCATGTCAACCATGAAATACGCGCCGACCTCGCTTGCGATATCGGCAAATTTCTTGAAATCTATAACTCTCGGATACGCGCTCGCGCCCGCAAGAATCAGCTTCGGCTTACATTCAAGAGCCAGACGTCTTACCTCGTCATAGTCAATTGTGTTTGTATCTTTCGTAACGCCGTAAGGCACAATGTTGAAATACTTACCCGACATATTCACGGGCGAGCCGTGGCTGAGATGTCCGCCGTGAGCAAGGCTCATTGAAAGAACGGTATCGCCCGGCGTCAGCAGCGCGAAGAATACCGCCATGTTCGCCTGCGCGCCCGAATGCGCCTGTACGTTTGCATAGCCCGCGCCGAAAAGCTCCTTGGCTCTTTCGATTGCAAGATTTTCAACAACGTCGACATACTCGCAGCCGCCGTAGTAACGCTTTGCCGGATAACCCTCCGCGTATTTATTTGTCAGCGGAGAACCGTTAGCCTCCATAATTCTCTCGGAAACAAAATTTTCCGACGCTATAAGCTCTATCTTGTTCTGCTGACGGTTTGTTTCCTTCAGGATAGCCTCGTAGACCTCAGGGTCGAAAGACTTCATATTCTCATATTTTTCCATTTTTATTTTTCCTTTCATTAAAATCACTATGCTAAATATTATATCTGTTATTTGCAAAAAGTGCAAGTATTTTATTGCAATTTCCCGTGAAAAAATGTATAATAAACGTACAATATAAATAATCATACAAAATTTTGCGGCAGGGAGGAGATTTTATTGACAAAAAAAGAACGCGCGGCGAGAATGAGAGAGCTTCTGGACAAGGCGTATCCGGATGTAAAATGCACGCTTAACTATTCAAATCCTCTTGAAATGCTTATCGCGACGCAGCTTTCCGCGCAGTGTACGGACGCGCGCGTTAATGTAATTACGGAAACGCTGTTTAGAAAATACCGCTGCGTTCAAGACTTTGCAAACGCAGATTACGACGAGCTCTGCAACGATATAAAATCAGCGGGTTTTTACCGCGCCAAGGCGAAAAATATAATTCTGTGCTGTCAGCGGCTTATAGACGCTTACGGCGGACAGGTTCCCGACACTATGGAGGATTTGACAAGCCTTGCCGGAACGGGCAGAAAGACGGCTAACCTCGTTTTGGGCGATATCTTCGGCAAACCCGCCGTGGTCGTCGACACGCACTGCAAAAGAGTCGCGAAAAGAATAGGTCTTACGGCAAACGACGACCCCGCGAAGGTAGAGACGGATTTAAAAAAAATTATACCGCCCGATTACCGGCTCCGCATGTGCCATCAGTTCGTCGCGCACGGCAGAGCGGTATGCTCGGCAAGAAAGCCGAAGTGCGCCGTATGCCCAATCGCGGAGATATGCAAAAGCGCGGGAAAATGTTAGAATTAAAATTTGCTTTGTCTTTTAACGCCGCTTTTATTCCGTTCACATCCCGCGTCCGAATAAATTCTTTATTACGCGGCTTCATTAATATAAGAGCATAAAAAGAAACGCTTTATTCGGCGCGGACTGCTCCGCCGGCGAATAAAGCGTCTTTTATCATCATCAGTTCATTTTTTTCAAAAACTTTTCATGCGCGGCTCTCAGCTCGACAGCCATGGCCTCGGGAGCGGTAGTGTTGCAATGCGCCCACGCGCCCGTTTCCGACGAAGCGTTATATTTCACCTTATCCGCGCTTCTCATCGGCGGATAGAACGCTATATGGAAGTGATAGTAATCCGACGCGTCCTCGCCGTTTACCGGATTCTGATACATACACATCATATACGGGAATTTATAGTCGAACAGGCTGTCAAAAGTACCCGTCGTCTCCTTTAAAATCTTTGCCAGATTTGTCTTCTCGCTGTCCGTAAGCTGCGAAAGGTTCTGAACGTGACGCTTTGCCGCTATGTACATACCGTACGGGTATTCGCTGAAGAACGGCAGGAATGTTATAAAGTCCTCGTTCTCAATTATAATTCTCTTTTCCGCCTTAACCTCGTCCTCAAGCATATCGCAGATAAGGCAGCGCTTTGTCTCCTCAAAATGCTCCCTGCACGAGTCCATTTCAAGCTGCAGCTTCTTCGGCACTACGGAATATCCGTAAATCTGTCCGTGCGGATGAGGCATTGTAACGCCGACGACGTCGCCTCGGTTCTCAAATATGAACACATACTTGATTTTCTCATCCTTGCTAATTTCAACAAATCTCTCCGTCCACAAATCAACAAGCTCTCTGATATGGTCAACGGGAAGCTCCGGCAGCGTAACGGTATGCTCGGGCGAGTAGAGAATAACCTCGCACTTGCCGTATGCCGGCTTTGTCTTGTAAAGTCTTGTTTCCACATCGTCCGGTACAGGCGGATTCTGCGACAGCGCGGGGAAATCATTGTCGTACTCGTATACCGTAAAATGCTCCGGAACCTTTCCCGAACCCGGGCAGAACGGGCACCAATCCTTTGGCATCTGAGGTCTGTTCTGACGGTGCGACGCAATCATCACCCAGTCTTTTATCAGCGGGTTCCAACGTAATTCAGCCATGTATCTTTCCTCCTTAAATTATTCCTGTACCTCTATTTTACACCTTTTTTGGACGTCAGTCAATACTAAAAATCACTCAAGTTCAAGAGTAAACGTAAATTTTGTGTATTTTATATCCGAGCCTTCCTTTGTGTCTACGCTCTCCACCCATACGTTCTGACGGTGCAGCGTAATAATATTCTTTACAAACGACAGTCCCAGACCGGCGCCGCTCTTTTCACGCGCGCGCGATTTATCGGTTTTGTAAAAGCGATTGAAAATATTGCTCAAATCCGCTCCGCTTATTCCGTCGCCGAAATTTCCCACGCAGAACCTTGCCCTGCCGTCCTCAATCCATGTGTGTATTCCTATTGTGGTATTCGGATAGCTGAATTTCACCGCGTTGTCGAGCAGATTTATTATAACGCGCTTTATCGCGTCCTTGTCCGCCAGCACATTCATTGAGTCCTTCTCAAAATCGACGCTCAGCTCGAGATTTTTTTCTTCAATTCTGTTCATCAGGCTTATAATGCACACTCTCGTAAGCTCGTTCAAATCAAATTTTGTTATGTTGAGCTTATACTCGCTTGACGACGTCTTCGACATCTCAAGCATATCGTTTACCATTTTCGTAAGACGTTTCGATTCGTCAAGCGCTATTTTCAAATATTCATTCTGCTTCTGCGGCGGAATCGTGCCGTCCATTATTCCTTCTATAAAGCCCGAAATACTTGTCATAGGCGTCCTCAGCTCATGCGACACATCGCTGATAAACTCCGAGCGCGTCGCCTCCAGTTCTTCAATAGAATCGGCCATGAAATTAAAGCTCGACGCGAGCTGCCCTATCTCGTCCGCGCTCGTCACCGCCACGCGCTGGTCAAACTTGCCCGAGGCAATGTCGCGCGCCGCGCGGTTGATCTCGCCGATAGGCTTTGATATCCTTCTTGACTGCATATACACAAGCACAGCCGCGGCAAGTATCGAAAACGCCGAGGACAGCAGAAATATATAAAACAGCTCCAAAGTCGTCCTGCGTATGTCGAACATTCTGGTATTGAAAAACATCGCGCCGACAATCGTGTTATTATACTCCATCGGCACGCCCACGATAAATTCCTTTTTATCATACGCGCCGCCGAAGGTGCTGCGCTTGTTAATAATCTTTCCTTTTGAAACCTCGCTGACAAGCGCGGACGGAGCCTGCTTTATAGCGCAGGTACTCGCGATAGTCTCTCCGTCATTGTTTGTAACGATTATATCCGACTTTAAGAATTCCGCCCATGAACGAAGCTGCTGCTTGTACGCCGTTAAGGAACGGAAGTCGTCTCCCTCGATCTGAAGCAGACCCGTCCAGTATTCTATTGTCTTCGACGCGTTTATAACATTGTCCATATGCTGTTTTATGGCGAAGCGGTTCACAAATATTCCGACCGACACGGATACCGATGTAAAAACAAGAGCGAGTATCGCGGCGTAAGTCCAGAACAGACGTCCCAAAATACTTTTGAACATTATCTTACCTCAAATTTATACCCTACGCCCCAAACGGTTTTGAGCTGCCAGTTCGCCTCGACGTTCTCAAGCTTTTCGCGCAGACGCTTTATATGCACGTCAACCGTGCGCGAATCGCCGAAATAGTCGAACCCCCATACCTCCTCGAGAAGCTGCTCGCGCGTGAATACCCTGTTCGGATTCGACGCGAGGAAATAAAGAAGCTCAAGCTCTTTCGGCGGTATCTCGACTATGTTTCCGTTGATTTTAAGCTCGTAATTTGAAAGATTTATCGTAAGATTCGGGAATACGATTTCCTTTTCAGCGTTTGTTTCCTTTGCGTCGCTGCGGCGCAGAACCGCCTTGACTCTCGCGATAAGCTCCTTCGGCTCAAACGGCTTTACCATATAGTCGTCCGCGCCCAGCTCCAGACCGAGCACCTTATCGAACGTCTCTCCCTTCGCCGTAAGCATTATTATGGGGATATTGCTCACGCGCCTTATCTCGCGGCATACCTGCCAACCGTCCATCTCCGGCATCATAACGTCAAGTATGACTATCGCCGGAGCCTCTGATTTGAAAAGCTCCACCGCCTCTTTTCCGTTATTCGCCACAACAGTAGAAAATCCATCCTTTTCCAAATATAGCTTTATAAGTTCCGATATGTGTTTATCGTCGTCGACTATAAGCGCCTTGTTGTTAGCCATTTCTTTTCCCTCCTGTATTCTTGTTAAACAAATTATATCACACTTTAAAAAAATAATAAAGTCAATTGATAAAATCTTTTAAATGTTATATTACAAATTCATAGAAATTTTACAAATTACCCGCCCGTTCATTTGTTTTGCTGTAATATATAAACGCCGTATATATAATATGCAATTTTTATGAAGATTCAGGTTTATGAAGAAAATTATCGGATTGCTTACTTCCGCGGCGACGACGCTCTCGCATACAGCTGTAGTATCGGCGGAAAATAATGAATATATCGCGAATTTTACGTCGAAAAACGCCTACGGCGCGGGACGGCTTGCCAAAGAATATTATTATACGCCGGGAATCAAAACAATACTCGGGCAGACGGCGGTCATACTGCGGGTTCGCGCCGAATAACGCAGCCTGTCCGCCGCGCGCAATAATAATTTTCTTTTGTTTTGCTTGACATTTTTTGCGTTATGTGATAATATATACAAGTACTGCTTGGACAGGTATCGAAGAGGTCATAACGGCCCTGACTCGAAATCAGGTAGTCCTTCGGGGCTCGTGGGTTCGAATCCCACCCTGTCCGCCATGATAAATAAAGTAGACAAAACCGCAAGGGTTTTGTCTACTTTGCTATTATACTGAAAAATGAAATCCGGAGTGATAAAATGAGAATAGTGTTATTTATAATAGGTCTTGCGTTTTCGGCGGTCGGACTTTATTATGGGGCGACGGCTGCAATGGGCGCCGGCGAGGCGACCGCCGTCGCGATAGGTATTGCGTTCATACTGTGGAGCGTGTTTTACGACGCGGCAAAGAAAAAAAGAGCTCTGAGATTTTTTAAGGGAGTATTTGTATTCTTTATGATAACGGTCGCGTTGTATTCATGCGCGGTATGCGTTGCGGGAAGAATGGATAACGCTTCGTATAACGAGGATTATGTAATCGTCCTCGGCGCGGGGCTGAACGGACGCGAGCCTTCGCCGGCGCTTCGGGAGCGTCTGGACAAGGCGGTCGAATACATGAATAGGAATACGGGCGCCGAGGTCATCGTCACGGGCGGTCAGGGCGGCGGAGAAACAATTTCCGAAGCCGAAGCAATGTCGGAATATCTTGTAAGCCGCGGAATCGACGAAAAGCGAATCATAAAGGAAGAAAACGCGGAAAGCACTTATCAGAATTTTGAGTACGCGAAGCTGGAAATGGAGGAAGGCGGAACAGCCGTATTTGTAACGAATGACTTTCACGTTGTGCGTTCGCTGCAGATGGCGAAGCTGCACGGTATAGACGCGGCGCATATAGGCGCGCCGACGCCTCTGACGCTCCTTCCCGTATCGTGCGTGCGTGAATTTTTCGCGCAGCTTGCCGTAGTAAGATATTATTTTTAAGAATCGATTAAGCGTGACTTTTCGCGAATGGCGGCTTCGGCTTTTGAGTAGACGCAACCGCAGTAGTTCTGACGGTAGAGTCCGTATATTTCGGACAGCTCGCATGAACGCTTATAACCGTTTCTTTTCTTGAAATCGGAAAAAAGATAATTAACGCCGTATTTTTCACTAAGCTCCGCGCCGATTCGGTTAAGCGCCTGAGCGTTTTTATGGGGACTTATTGAAAGAGTCGTTGTAAAGAAGTCAAAGCCGCCTTTACGGGCGGCTTTCGCCGTTTCCTCGAGACGCAGACGGTAGCATTTCATACACCTTTCTCCGCCTTCTTTAAGGCGCTCAAGTCCTTTTACCGTTTCATAAAAACGTTCGCGGTCATAATTTCCCTCGACAAAGCCGACTTTGTTTTTAAGAGGCATTTCGCTGATAAGACGCCTAAGCTCCTCCGCCCTTTTTACAAATTCCCGCTCGGGAGAAATATTGGGGTTGTAGTAAAAAACCGTTATATTAAAGAACTCCGACAGATATTCAAGCACGTAGCTTGAGCAGGGCGCGCAGCAGGCGTGCAGAAAAAGCGACGGAGCAGAGCCGCGTTCTTTTATATTTTCTATTGTTTTGTTAAGAATTATCTGGTAATTTTCTTTCATTTATTTTCTCCCATATCATATTAACGATCCCTGTCGCCAAAACCGCGAAAAATACGCCCAAAACCGCGCCGCAGAGTACGTCCGAGGGAAAATGCACGTATAAATACAGTCTTGAAAACGCTATAAGCGATGCGAGTATAAGAGCGCCCGCGCCGATTTTTCTGTCATAGACGAACAGAACCGAAGCCGCGGAAAAAGACGACAGCGCGTGTCCCGACGGAAAGGAAAATCTTCCCGACGGCGCTCCTATAAGCAGGTCTTCAGCGCCGAGTAGCGCGCCGGGTACGTTAAACGGCCGCTCCCTGGATACGAGACCCTTAAGTATAAGCGTCGACAGTATATAACCTATTAAAAGCGCGAATAAAACGGTAATTCCGCTCTTTCGGGATTTTTTAAAGCGCAGCATAATCAACGACGTAAAAATCCAAATTGCGCCTCCGCTTCCGAGGTATGTGATTACAGGCATAAAAAAATCGAGAAAACCGTTTCTCATACCTTGGATCGCGTTTAAAATAAAAAAATCAATTTGTTCAAGCACCGCGTTTACCGTCCTTCTTATGATTATAATTATAATATCACATTACGCTTTGATTGTAAATAAATTCATGACGGAAAAATTCCAGTATTTTTAGTTTACATAAAATTAAATATGTGGTATAATATAAAAAGCTATTGTTACGCGATAGGAGGATAATTTTGTGAGAAGAAAATTTATGATTATAATGACAGCCGCCATGCTTACAGCTTCGGCGGCGCACGCTCAGATTTTGGGCGACGAAAGCGGAGGCTGGAGTACGTATATGGGAGCGTCTACATACTTCCACAATTCTCAGTTTACATCGGACAGCGTCGGAAATCAGAATGAATATTACGTTGAGTATACTCCGAACAGCGAGGCTGTGCCCGTGGTGGTAAACGGCGCGAGCATATGGGGTACGAGGAATATAAAAGAGGCGGAGGAATACATGAAGCGGAACGGTTTAAGACCGCTCGCCGGAATAAACGCCGACTATTTTTCGTTTAAAACGGGCATACCGATGGGGTATACGATAATTGACGGAGAAATCGTTTCAAAAGAATACGGCGGTCAGGACGCGGTCGGATTTCGCGGCGACGGAACAGGATTCATAAAATGGCTTAACATAGGAACGACTCTTTCCGACGGTGAAAAGAGTATTGATATCATGTATATAAATAAATGGTGTCAGCCGGGATTCGATCCGGTGTATCTTCTTACGGATAAATTCGGAGACAGCACAAAGACGTCTTCCGAGTGTATTTTTGTTATATGTTCGCCGGACGAGGGACGGCTTCATGTGGACGAGGAAATGACTGTGACTGTGGACGATGTGTTTATCTACAACGGCGCGGTGGAAATTCCGGACGGCAAAATGGTATTTCTGATGGACACGAGCGGTCAGAGCGATTTATATGATTTTTTAAGCCGCTGTTACAAGGGACAGAAATTGACTGTCAGAAATCAGGCGTACGGCGACGACGGAACATGGGCGCAGGCGGAGCATGCTGTAAGCAGCGTCGGAGGCAGGCTTATAGAAAACGGGCAGGTGAATACCGAGTTTGAAGCGGGCGCGGCGCCGAGAACGGCGGTGGGAATAAAAGAGGACGGAAATATAATTTTTTATACTCTCGACGGAAGACAGCAGGGATACAGCTACGGCGCGCAGCTTAAAACGCTGGCTAAACGAATGGCTGAACTTGGGTGCGTCGACGCGATTAATCTTGACGGAGGCGGCTCTACGACTATATCGGCTCTTTTCCCGGGAAGCGATGATTCCGTTGTTGTAAATTCACCGTCGGACGGTTATCTGAGGAGTGTGGCGAACTTTATTTTCTTAAAGGATAACCGTGAAAAGACGGGTATTCCGTGGATCGTAAATCTTAAACCTACGGTAAACGACAATTATTTATCGGGAACGACGGCGAAAATAGATATTGAAAGCGCGTACGATACTGCCAACTATAAAATGGAGGATTACAATATAGAATACAGAACCGAAACGGATACCGGCAGCTATGCGGACGACGACGGCTATGTTGTTTTGAACGGCGCCGGAGAGGTTAACGTAGTTCTGTACGGCGAAGGCGGAGACGTCGCGTCAAGGCTTTACAGCGTGTATGAAACTCCCGATGAAATAAAGATATATAATCAGGCGGACTGGAAGGAAGTGCTTGAAATATATACCGAAGCCAACGAGGAGCTGCAGCTCGATCTGTCAGCGTCGTCGTACGTTAACGGACAGGAGCTTGTTTCCAATAACCGTCAGTATACATGGGAAGTCGAAGGAAATATCGGCGTTGTGACGGACGACGGAATATTTACGCTTGCCGATACTGTTAACGAGGAAGGCGTTATAAGAGTAAGCGCCGGCGGATGCGTAAAGGAAATCCCCGTTCATATTTCAGATTACCCGAAAACTCCGAATCCTTTTTATGATACGGAGGGTCACTGGGCGCAGGATATTATAACCGAAATGACCGCGTCGGGCGTCATAAGCGGCTACGACGAAGACGGACGGCTTGTATTCAAGCCGGACGACAATATGACGAGAGCGCAGTTCGCGTCTATGATAGCCAATTATGAAAACCTTAATACCGAGGATTACGCCGATATTCCGCTTGATTTTGCGGACGCGGAGAATATACCCCTGTGGGCGCGGAACGCGGTTAAGGCTGCGTATGCCGAGGGAATAATATTGGGACGCGTAAACGACGACGGAACGGTCGATTTCGCGCCTTACGATAATATCAGCCGCGCGGAGGCAATGACAATACTCGGAAGACTTCTTCCGGAAAACGACGATTTGCCTAACCTGCCGTTCGACGACGCCGCGCAGACGCCGCAATGGGCTGAAGAAGGCGTAAGCAAGCTGTATTCAATAGGTATTGTGAGCGGTTACGAGGATAATACGATACTGCCGTTTAATAATATTAAACGCGCGGAAGCCGTAACAATGCTGTATAAAATGCCGGTACGGAAATAATCGGATTAGCTTGCCGACAGTTTGTCGGCAAGCCAAAAACAGCGCTGTTTTGGCGCTGTTTTTGAATTTTTTCAAAGTAAAAACCGAAACGGTTTTGTCTACGGTCAAAAACGACGGTCGTAAGACCGTCGTTTTTCGCGGAATAAAACAGTCAAAAAAGGTTAAAGATATATTAAATATGACTGAAATACAACCTGATTTATATATAACGCGCAATAAAAAAACGCACGGCGTTTTTTTTTGAATGAATTTGATTTACTTTGAGTGAAAATGACTGTATAATATAACCGGAGAAGCAATTTCGGCAAATACGGAATAAAGGAGGTTTGAGATTATGATTTACACAATAACGTTTAATCCCGCGCTGGACTATATAATGACTGTACCGCGGTGTGTTGAGGGAGCTGTGAACAGGACGGAGCGCGAGAAAATTATGGCGGGCGGAAAAGGAATAAATGTTTCCGTTGCGCTGAATAATATGGGAGTGGAAAACACGGCGCTCGGATTTGTATCGGGGTTCACGGGCGAAGAAATTGAGAATATCCTTAACAAAATGGGATGCAGAACCGATTTTATATATCTTGATAAAGGTTTTTCAAGAATTAACGTAAAAATAAAATCCGAAAAGGAAACGGAAATAAACGGACAGGGACCGGATATATCCTCCGACGCGGTGAAAGCGCTGTATGAAAAGCTCGATAACCTGTCGGACGGAGATATGCTTGTTCTCGCGGGAAGCGTACCAAACACGCTTCCGGATTCTGTTTACTGTGAAATAATGAGGCGGCTTGAGCGTAAAAATCTTAATATAACAGTGGACGCGGCAAGAGATTTGCTTGTTAACGTCCTGAAATACAAGCCGTTTCTGATAAAACCGAATAATCATGAGCTCGGAGAGATTTTCGGCGTTGAATTAAAGACAAGAAGCGAGGTAATACCGTACGCGAAAAAATTGCGTGAAATGGGCGCGCGGAACGTGCTTGTTTCGATGGCGGGCGAGGGAGCGGTGTTCGCCGGAGAAAACGGAGAGGTATACGAGAGTGAAGCGCCGAAAGGAAAACTCGTAAATTCCACGGGAGCGGGAGATTCAATGGTTGCGGGTTTCCTGGCGGGATATATTGAAAAGAAGGATTTTCATCACGCGATGAAGATGGGACTCGCCGCGGGCAGCGCGAGCGCGTTCTCTGAGGAATTGGCGACAATGGAAGAAATCCAAAAAATATATAAAACAATATAAAGAGGTAAAAATTATGCGTATCACGGGCTTACCGGCAAGGAAGAGTATTGATTTGAGCGGCTCGCCGCGGGTTTTGCGGCGAAATATATAGCGCCGCAAAAAATATTAAAAGGAGAGATAAAAATGAAAGAATTCAGTTACACAATTACGGACCCGCAGGGCGTCCACGCGAGACCGGCGGGCGTTCTTGTAAAGGAGGCGGCTAAATATCAGTCGTCGATAACGATTGAAAAAGACGGAAAAACAGGCGACGCGAAAAGAATATTCGCCGTAATGGGTCTTGGCGTAAAGTGCGGACAGACAATCAATGTAAAGGTTGAGGGCGCCGATGAGGAAGAGGCGGCGAAGTCTGTCGAGAAATTTTTGAAGGCGAATTTGTAAAGAAAAAGAAGCGATGAATAAATTCAAAACGACGGTCGATAAACCGTCGTTTTTTGCTTGCCGGCATTATGCCGGCAAGCTGAAGGCGCACTGAAATTCAGCGTACTCCTTCAGCTTTATTATCTTTATTCGTTTACCGGAATTGTAATCGTAACCTCGGTACCCTTATGGAACTCGCTGGCTATTTTAATTTTGCCGTTGAATCCTGTTTCAAGCGCCTGCTTCGCAATCGCAAGCCCAAGTCCCGTACCGCCCGTATCGCGTGAACGCGCTTTGTCAACGCGGTAAAATCTGTCAAATATATGAGGCAGCTTATCCTCCGGAATACCTATTCCGTTATCAACCACCTTTATACATATATCGTTGTAAACCTTACTTGAGTATACCTCGATAGTTCCGCCCTCGCGCGTGTATTTGAGAGCGTTGCTGACGATATTTATAATAATCCGTTCCAGACTGTCGCGGTCGCCCGAGATAATCGGGACGTCGTTAATCGGGTGATAAGTAAGCGACTGATGCTTTTTCGTCGCCGTAAGACCCATTCTCTCAACGATTGATTCGAGTATCCTGCGCACGTCAATAGGCTCCGGCGGCTTTATGTACGTCTGGTTTTCGTCAAGCTCGGAGAGCGTCAGCAAATCGCTTATAATTCTCGCCATTCTGTCCGACTCCGACGCTATTACGTCAAGAAAACGCACCTGCAGCTCGCGGTCAACGTCGGGCATGTCCGCGAGAGTTTCCGAATACGATTTTATCGTGGTAAGCGGAGTGCGAAGCTCGTGCGAAACATTCGCGACAAAATCACGGCGCGACTGCTCCAGCTTTTCCTGCTTTGTGACGTCGTGGATAATAACAATAATACCGCCGACCTTATTGTCGATTTTAAATGTCGCAAAATTAAGGTGCAGATATTGGTTAGAAAGCTTAATTTCACGCTCCACGCTGCCGTCGGGCTGCATGTAGAGCAAATCGCCGAGAGTTATGTTCGCGTTGATTTCCTTGAAAAACCTGTCGAAGCGGATGTCGTCGAGATACTGACGCTTCAAAAGCTTTTTCGCCTCGGGATTAAAGTGAATCAGCTTGCCCTTCATATCGAACGCAAGTATACCGTCGTTCATATTCTGGAGAATAGTTTCGACCTTTATTTTTTCGCCCATAGCCTGGTCCGACGACTGCTTCCGCGTATGCGCGAGGTAGAGCAGCGAATTCGTAAGATTACCGATTTCATCCTTTGAGTCGGATTTTTGCAGAGCGTTGATATCGCCGTCGGCGAGCTTGCGGGCCTTGACTGAAAGCTGCTGTATCGGACCTGTAATGAATTTTGAGATAAGACCTCCGACAATTGACGAAATTATAAGCGAAAGCAGAAGCGATATAAGAAGTATGTTAAATACGTTCCTTGTAACGGCATGCTGCGTCTGACAGGTATCCTTTATATATACGACGTATTTCACGATATTCCCGTTTTTCAGAGGAAGGGCGTAATCCATGTAGTCCTTCGCGACGCCCGTTTCACGGCTTTCCTTACCGTCGAGCGCGGCTGTCACAGAAGGAGTCGTATCCGCGGCGCCGCCGGAGGACGAGGATTTTAAAACCTTTCCCGAGACGCCGCTGAGAATATAATAGCCGCGCGAATCCGATATTCCCAGAGCGCCCGAATACGACGCGAGAATATCGTTTATAAGGTCAATGTTATTCTGCGACGATTCCTCGATTACGATAGAGGAATCCTGTCCGGAGGAGGGAATAGTAAGCTCGTTTGCCGCCGCAAGGAGATCGTTTTTTGCCTCGGCTGTGAAAACCTTATCAATATTATCGGAAAAAGCTCTGTGATAATGATTAATTATTCCGAAAATATTAAACGCGCCGATTATAATCTCGGTGGCAAGCACAAGCAGTACAAATATAAGAGTAATTTTCCAGCGTATACTTTTAAACATAAAATAAAAACCTTTCTTAAAAATTCTAAAGGGAGCCGCAAAAAATGCCGTTAAACGGTCAGCGCATTTTTTACAGCCCCCGGTAAAGTCGTTATTATTTATTAAAGTAGTATCCTACGCCGCGTTTGGTGATAATGTATTTCGGCATACTCGGGTCGTCCTCGATTTTTTCTCTCAGACGTCTTACCGTTACGTCGACGGTTCGGACGTCGCCGTAATATTCGTATCCCCATACGTTTTCAAGCAGCTTCTCGCGTGAAAAAATCTTGGAGGGCTGCATCGCGAGGAATTTAAGAAGCTCAAATTCTCTGAGAGTAATATCAATTACCTGACCGTTCTTTGAAACCTCGTAACGTTCGACGTTTATTGATAAATCTCCTGAAATAATTGTATTCTGGCTTTCAGTCTCGGCTTCGGGAACGATCTGCACCGCGCTTCTTCTGAGATTGGCCTTTACGCGCGCCGTAAGCTCGCGGACAGAGTACGGCTTTGTCATGTAGTCGTCCGCGCCCAGCTCCAGACCGAGAACCTTGTCAACCTCGTCCTCGCGGGCGGTAAGCATTATAATAGGCACCTGCGAATGTTCGCGAACCTTTTTACATACTTCAAATCCGTCCATTCCGGGAAGCATAACGTCGAGAAGGATAAGGTCGGGATTTTCCGTAAGAGCCATTTCGAGACCTTTTATTCCGTCGAGCGCGGAAAGCGTTTTGTAGCCGTCTTTATTAAGTGAAAACGTAAGTATGTCGTTGATATTCTGCTCATCCTCGATAACAAGTATAGTTCGTTCCATTAAATTCAATCCTTTCGCAAAAGTAAAGCACGGTAATTTCAATAGCATTACATATTTTTCGTTATTATTACATATATTTTAACAGAAATCAACATAGAGTTCAAGTGTATTTTGTAAAAAAAGAAGAAAAAAAATAAAAATTAATTATTTTTTTGAATATTTTTGCGTTTGTATGGACAATAATCCGATTTTGTTATATAATACTTGATATGGTATAATTAAGGAAAACGGAGGGAAAGCCGATGGCTGATTACAAGGAAAAAGCGGCGCTTATGGACAGCGTTTCGGCAATGCGCGCCGTAAGCAGAATGGCGTATGAAATAGTCGAACGCAACAGGGGCGCGGAAAATCTCGTTATAATAGGGATACAGACAAAGGGAGTGTCGCTTGCGAAGCTTATTCTTGATAAAATTGAGGAAATAGAGGGAATCCGTCCCGAAATGGGAAGCCTTGACATCACCTTTTACCGCGACGATTTGACGAGACTCTCAAAGCACCCGATAGTCGCGGGAAACGACGTCGCGTTCCCGATAGAGGATAAAAAAATTATTCTTGTAGACGACGTGCTTTATTCCGGAAGAACGATACGCTGCGCAATGGAGGAAATATTTGATATGGGACGCCCTGAGAAAATCGAGCTGGCGGTGCTTATCGATCGCGGAGGACGCGAGCTGCCGATAAGATCCGACTACACGGGAAAAATCGTTCCGACGTCAAAGGACGAGTACATTGACGTTGTGATAAACGGCGGAACAATCGAAAAAGTATCTATATGCGCCGGGAGGGGAAATTAAGCTATGAAAAAGGATTTGCTCGGACTAAAGGATTTAAGCGCCGGAGAAATAACCAATATACTTGAAACAGCAAAAACAATGAAGCTGATTTTAAAGCAGCCGAATAAAAAAACTCCGCATTTGCAGGGTAAGACGGTAGTAAATCTGTTTTACGAGAACAGCACGCGGACGAGGCTTTCCTTCGAGCTTGCGGCAAAAGTAATGAGCGCGAACGCGGCGAATATCACCGCGAGCGGCTCGTCGGTACAGAAGGGCGAAACGCTTACGGACACGGCGAATACGATAAACGCGATGGGAACGGATATTCTCGTAATGCGTCACAGCATGAGCGGCGCTCCTCATCTTATCGCTCCGCTTGTGAGCGCGTCGGTCATAAACGCCGGCGACGGTATGGACGAGCATCCGACGCAGGCGCTTTTGGACATGCTCACAATCGTTGAGAAAAAAGGCGGAATAAAAGGACTTAAAGTCGCGATAATAGGAGATATATACCACAGCAGAGTTGTAAGAAGCAATATATACGGACTTACGAAGCTCGGCGCGGAGGTCAGCGTAGGAGGACCGAGTACGCTTATACCGCCCGGGATGGAAAAACTGGGCGTAAAGGTATTTAAGAGCGTGCATGAGGCTATTATCGACGCCGACGTCGTAATGGGACTCAGGATACAGCTTGAAAGACAGAAAAAGGGCTTGTTCCCGAGCATAAGGGAGTATTACAGATTTTTCGGCGTTGATGAGAAACGGCTTAAATTCGCTAAGAGCGACGCTCTTGTAATGCACCCCGGACCTGTAAACAGGGGCGTGGAGTTCTCCTCCGCGGTCATAGACTCCGAGCAGAGCGTTATAAACGAGCAGGTCGCAAGCGGAGTAGCGGTGAGAATGGCGGTTATGTATATGCTGTCAAGAGGCGGCTTCATCGATACGGCTGAATAAAATTCCCCATAGCGCTATTTTTCGACGCTTGAAGTATAAGCATACGTCGGCGCGCCTTAAAACAGTAATATGAGAAATTTTCTTTCAGCCGTAATATAAAGAATAAAATTCCCCGCGGCGCTATGAAAAAATATGATTAAAGGAGACAAATATGAAGATACTTATAAAAGGCGGCAGAGTAATAGACCCCGCCAACAAAATCGATAAGGTTACCGATATTTTCGTTGACAAGGGACTTATCTCGGAAATCGGCGGCGACCTTGAGCTTGAAGGCATAGACATGGAGGTTATAGACGCGTCGGGCAAAATAGTGTCTCCCGGACTTGTCGATATGCACTGCCATTTACGGGATCCCGGACAGGAATATAAGGAGGATATCGAGACAGGCACGAGAAGCGCGGCTATGGGCGGAATTACGTCCGTCGCGTGTATGCCGAACACAAAACCGGTCATAGACAACGAGGCCGTCGTCACATATATAAAGACAAAGGCTAAAGAGGTCGGATACGTAAACGTTTATCCGATAGGCGCGATATCAAAAGGACTTGAGGGTAAAGAGCTTTCCGAAATAGGCGAGCTGAAGTTTGCCGGAGCTGTGGCGATATCCGACGACGGACGTCCCGTTACGGAATCGGGACTGATGCGCCGCGCAATGGAATATGCGGATATGTTCGATATGACGGTAATATCTCACTGCGAGGATCTCGGACTTGCCGACGGAGGATATATGAACGAGGGCTTTATGGCGACGTATCTCGGACTTAAAGGCATAACGAGAGCCGCCGAGGAGGTAATGGTATCGAGAGATATTATTATAGCCGAGGCTACCGGTACGGCGATTCATATCGCGCATGTCAGCACGAGAGGCTCGGTGGAGCTGGTGCGTCAGGCGAAAAAGAGGGGAGTAAGGGTAACTTGCGAGACGTGTCCGCATTATTTCACTCTTACCGAGAAAGCCGTCGACGGCTTTAATACAAACGCGAAGATGAATCCGCCCTTGAGGACGGAAGACGACGTCGAGGCGATTAAGGAAGGACTTCGCGACGGCACGATCGACTGTATAGCAACCGACCACGCGCCGCACCACGCCGATGAAAAGAACTGCGAGTTCGCGCTGGCGTATAACGGCATTGTCGGTTTTGAAACGTCGCTGGGCTTAGGTTTGGAGTATCTTGTGAAGCCCGGAGCACTGACGATAAATCAGCTTATAGAAAAAATGTCCGTGAATCCGTCGAGAATACTCGGACTGAACAAGGGAACTCTCGGTGTGAACAAGGCGGCGGATATCATGATTTTCGATCCCGAAAAGGAATGGACGGTCGATATCTCAAAGTTTGAGTCAAAGAGCAAAAACTCGCCATACGACGGCTTTAAGCTGCGCGGCAAGCCTGAATACGTCATAGTCGGCGGCGAGATAGTCGTAAACCGTGGCGAGCTAATGTAGGAGGTATAGCAATGTCGGTAGATTTATTGGTGCAAAAGATAAAGGAAAAGAGTAATCCGTCGGTCGCCGGACTTGACCCGAAGATTGAATATGTGCCTGAGTATATAAGAAAAAAGGCGTATGATGAGTACGGCAAAAACTTAAACGGCGCGGCTGAGGCAATATGGGAATTTAATAAGGGTCTTATAGACGCGCTCTGCGATATTGTTCCCGCGGTAAAGCCGCAGTCGGCGTTTTATGAAATGTACGGACTTCCGGGCGAGGAGGTTCTGCACAGAACAATTTCCTACGCTAAGGAAAAGGGGTTGTATATTATTCTTGACGTGAAGCGTAACGACGTCGGCTCGACAGCCGAGGCGTATTCGAGAGCGTATCTCGGCAAGACTGAAATCGAGGGCGAATTGGTCGACGTTTGCCCGGTAGACTGCGTGACGGTTAATCCGTATCTCGGTACCGACGGAGTCGCGCCGTTTGTGAACGACTGCAAGACGTATGATAAGGCGATTTTTGCGCTTGTAAAAACGTCGAATCCTTCATCGGGAGAATTGCAGGATTTGCTTTCGGACGGAGAGCATATATACGAAAAGGTAGCTCAGTGCGTAAATAAGTGGAACGAGGGAACAATAGGAAAGAGCGGATACGGAGCTGTCGGCGCGGTTGTCGGCGCGACGTATCCCGAGCAGGCTAAGGTCTTAAGAAAGCTGGCGCCGAATTCGTATTTCCTTGTGCCCGGCTATGGCGCTCAGGGCGGAGGAGCGGCGGGAGTTAAGCCGTGCTTTAACCCGGACGGCATGGGAGCGATAGTAAACTCGTCGAGAGGTATTATGTGCGCGTATAAAAAGGGCGGTTGGAAAGAAGAACAGTTTGCGCAGGCGGCGAGAGCCGAGGCGATAAGAATGAGAGAGGATTTGAATTCTGTATTATGAAGAAAAGGGAGAACTGCAAATTAATCAGAAAAACGGAAATAGCCAAAGGCATATTTGACTTTGTTATAGAGAGCGGCGATATAGCCGCCGAGGCTCAATGCGGACAGTTCCTGCATATAGACTGCTCGGACAGCACGTTTCTGCGCCGCCCTATAAGCATATGCGACGCCGCAAACGGCGAGGTTCGCTTTATTTTTGAGGTGAAGGGCAAGGGTACCGAGGCGCTTTCAAAGAAGAAAACGGGAGATATGATCGACGTTATGGGACCGCTCGGACACGGCTTCGAGATAAAGGACAGCGTTAAAAATCCCGTTATAATCGGCGGCGGAATAGGAATTTTTCCGCTCTATAAGCTCGCTAAGGAGCTGAAAATAGCGAAGGTATTTTTAGGCTTCCGCTCAAAGGACAGAGTGGTAATGGAAAAGGAATTTGAGGAGGTATCGGATATGGTTATCGTCGGCACGGACGACGGCAGCTACGGATTTGAGGGATATATCGCGAACGCCATGGACGGGTATCTTAATTTCAACGCGTGCGATATGATTTATTCCTGCGGACCTACGCCGATGCTTAAAGCGGTAAAGAAAATCGCGGAGGAAAGAGGTATACCGTGCCAGATTTCGCTTGAACAGCGTATGGGCTGCGGTATAGGCGCGTGCCTTGTTTGCAGCTGTGAAACGCGCAACGAGGGCAGTGAAAAGTACGCTAAGGTATGCACAAACGGACCTGTATTCTATTCCACGGAGGCGACGTTAAATGATTAGTACAAAAATTAATTTCTGCGGTGTGGAATTTAAAAATCCTATTGTAACGGCGTCGGGAACGTTTGGCTTCGGAATGGAGTATAATCAGTTCGCGCCGCTTGAGGAATACGGCGGCTTCGGAGCGAAGGGGCTTACAAGAACGCCCAGAGCCGGAAACAAGCCTCCCAGAATCGCCGAGACTCCGAGCGGAATACTCAACAGCGTCGGACTGCAAAATCCCGGCGTAGAGTATTTTGCGGAAAATATAATGCCGATACTCGCGGAGTACGACGTCAACGTAATAGCTAATATATCCGGCAACACGGCGGAGGAATACTGCGAAATGGCTGAAATTCTTTCCGATACGGACGTTGCGTTAATTGAAATGAATATTTCCTGCCCGAATGTGAAGCACGGCGGACTTGCCTTCGGTACCGACCCGAAGGTGGTAAACGAACTGACCGGGGCGGTAAAAAAACGCTGTAAAAAACCGCTTGTGGTGAAGCTGTCTCCGAACGTAACGTCAATAGCGGAAATAGCGAAAGCCGCGGAAGCGGGCGGCGCGGACGGATTATCGCTTATAAATACGCTTCTCGGAATGAAAATCGATATAAATACACGCCGTCCGATATTAAAGAATAATACGGGCGGACTTTCGGGGCCCGCCGTTATGCCTGTGGCTGTAAGAATGGTGCACGATGTTTATAACGCGGTAAAGCTCCCCATAATCGGCATGGGCGGCGTTATGAGCGGCGGGGACGTAATAGAATTCATGCTTGCGGGCGCGTCGCTTGTCGCGCTCGGCACGGGGCTTTTCGCAAAGCCTGATCTTGTATTTGAGGTAAAGAAGGATATCAAAGAGTATATGGAGCGTCATAGTATTGACGATATAACAAGTATTATAGGCGCGGCGGTTATGAACGAATAGCCGCCGGCGCGTTTAAGGAGGATATAAATGTCAGTAACTGCGAAAGAATTCGGCGTTATGAGCGGCGGGGAAAAGGTATTTTCATATTTGCTTGATAACAAAAACGGTCTCAGCGCGGAAATTATAAACTACGGAGGAATTGTAAAAAATCTGTATGTAACCGATAAAAACGGCGTTAAAACAGATGTTGTTCTCGGACGTGAAACGCTGGAGGATTATCTGCAAAACGACGGATATCTCGGCGCGCTTATCGGCAGACATGCGAACAGAATCGCGAAAGGCGAGTTTGTTCTTAACGGCGAGAAGTACCATGTCGGCGCGAATGAAGGTAACAACAGCCTTCACGGCGGCTTTAAGGGCTTTGACAAGAAGGTATGGAGCGTTAAGGAGCATGACGGCGAGGAGCCGTCGCTTGAGCTTTCGCTTGTTTCTCCGGACGGCGAGGAGGGTTTTCCCGGAAGACTTGACGTGACCGTTACGTATACCATTACAAAGGAAAACGCTCTTAAAATACATTACTTCGCTAAGAGCGACAAGGATACCGTGGTAAACATGACGAACCATTCGTATTTTAATCTTGCGGGACATGGGAGCGGAACGGTAGATAATCAGATTTTGCAGATTAACTCATCCTTCTACACTCCGAATGACAGCGAGTGCATGCCTGACGGTGAAGTGCTTTCCGTATCGGGAACTCCCTTTGACTTCAGAGCGCCGAAGCCGATAGGCCGGGATATCAACTCGGATTTTGAGCAGATAGAAATGTTCGGAGGGTACGACCATAATTTCGCGCTTGAAGGCAGAGGATACAGAAAAGCCGCGTCCGCACGGTGCGAGGAAAACGGCGTAACAATGGAGGTATATACCGATAAGCCCGCGGTGCAGCTTTATACTTCGAACGGACTTAAAGAGGGAATATACAAGGACGGCGCGAAATACGGCGTTCATCAGGCGTTTTGTCTCGAAACTCAGTATTTCCCGAATGCCATGGCGCACAGCCATTACCCGTCCCCGCTGCTTAAAAAGGGAGAGGAATATGATTTTACAACCGAGTACAGATTTGTTGTAAAATGATTTTCAGCGTGTCGACAAAACGTTCGATCGGCAATAAATTATACGACTGTCAAAATCTTTTTCAGGTATTCCTTAGTATTTCTTCCCGCCATAATTTCAAATTCGCCCTTTTCGACAACGTATTTTAAATCCGGCGCGACAAAAGCGAGGTCTTTTACATCAAGAGAAAGCGTTACGGTTTTAGTGTCCCCCGCTTTTATAAAGACTTTTTCAAAGCCCTTAAGCTCCATTACAGGCGTAAGCACGGAGCTTATTTTGTCGTTTACGAACATCATAACGGTTTCACTGCCGTCCATGCGTCCTTTGTTTGTAACGTCTACCGATACGGTTATCGTGTCGTTTTCCGACACTCGGCTTTTTGACAGCTTCAGATTTGAATAAACGAATTCGGAATACGACAGACCGTCGCCGAAATCGTAGACGTTGCCTTTTTCAAGGTCGGTATATTGTCCGCCGTGCCAGCCGGAATACTGATTGTAATAACAAGGCGTCTGTGCGCTGTGACGCGGAAATGATACGCTGAGCTTGCCGCTCGGGTTAAATCTGCCGGCAATCATCTCCGCCGCGGCAAGTCCGCCGAAATCGCCGCCGTTGAACATCTCGATTATCGCCTCGCAGTTTTCCTTTAAATACGAAATACACAAAGGCTTGCAGTTCGCAAGCACGGCAATTACAGGCTTTTGCGTCCCCACGAGCCTTCGCGCAAGCTCCGTCTGATAACCCGAAAGCTCCAGGTCGGCTCTGTCGCGGTACTCGCCGTTCTGAGCGAGACAGTCGCCGATTACGCATACGATTACATCGGCTTTTTCCGCCGTTCTCACGGCTTCGTCAATATAATTTTCCCCGCCTAAAATATCACAGCCCTTGCTGTAAAGTATATTTTCGTTTCCGAAAACCTCTTTCATTCCGCGCAGAACGGTATAATAATCGCCGAGCGGCGTTACGTTTTCCTTGGGAACGGGATGCGAGAAATATGTCCAGTCGCCGTAAAGCGCGCGTATATCGTCGGCGTTCGGACCGATTACCGCGATAGTTTTAGCGTCCCTTCCGAGCGGAAGAATATTATTTTCATTTTTCAAAAGCACGACGCTTTCCCTCGCCGTTTCAAGATTAATCTTTTTATGAGCGGCGCAGCCTATAACGTCTCTTGACGGACGTCGCTTTCCGTCAAAAAGACCGAGCCTGAATTTTACGCGCAAAATCCTCCTTACCGCGTCGTCGATTAAACTCATATCAATTTTACCTTCTCTTACGAGCGTCAGCATACATTCGTAGAACTCATGCGTGTTCATGCTCATGTCGATTCCCGCTTCGACCGATTTTTTCGAAGCCTCGGTCAGATTTTCACATACATGCTGATTTGTTACAAGACTTCCGACGTTTTCCCAGTCGGTTACGATAAAGCCGTCAAAGCCTATCTCATCCTTGAGAATTTCACGCAGCATGCGTTTGTTTACCGTAAGCGGAAGCGCGTCGATCGAGCCGTACGCGGCCATCACGGAGCCGCAGCCGGCGTCGGAAGCTTTCTTAAACGGGGGCAGAAATACCTCCCTTACCTTTCTTTCCGTAACGGGACTGTCGTACGCGTCGCGTCCGCCCGTCGCTTCGCCGTATCCGAGATAATGCTTCGCGCAGGCTATAATGTATCCGTCGCATTCGTAGCCGTCTATTACGGCTTTTCCAAGCTCGCCGACGACATAGCTGTCCTCGCCGAAGGTTTCGTCAACGCGTCCCCACCTTAAATCGCGCGCAATACAAAGCACGGGCGAAAATGTCCAGTCAAGACCGTCCGCCGCCGTTTCTTTCGCCGTAACGCGTCCCATCTCGCGTATAAGTTTACGGTTAAAGGAACATGACATTGCAAGCTGCGACGGAAATACAGTCGCTCCGTTCAGGAGCGCGTGACCGTGAATCGCGTCGACGCCGAAAATAGGAGGTATTCCCAGACGCGTTTGGGACGCCTTTTTACGAATTTCATCAGCCTCTCCGCCAAAAACATGGAGGAACGAGCCTATTCCGAGCTTCTTATATCTTTCATAATCATTCTCATTCAGAGCGTTATAGCTCGCCTGAAGCATTTGTCCGACCTTTTCTTCAGCGTTCATGCGCGAAAGCAAATCGTCGATTCTTTCCTCGATTTCAGCGTTTTTGTCAAGATATTTTTCCATAATTCCGCCTCCCGGTATTTGTATAAATCATCGTTTACAGTCAAACGTCCGCGCATACTGTAATTTCTCCTTTTCCGCGTCGTATATAAGCGCGTTGCAGACCGCGGCGGCGACGTTCGAGCCGCCCTTTCTTCCGCGCGCGACTATACACGGGACTCCCGCCGTCATTATAAGCTCCTTTGCCTGAACAACATTCACAAAGCCAACGGGGACGCCTATTATCGCAATCGGATTTACTCTCCCCTCTTTTATCAGCTCATACAGCTTTATAAGCGCGGTCGGCGCGTTGCCTATGGCAAAAATCACATCCTTTTTCAATTTCGCGGCCTTTTCCATGCTTGCGGCGGCGCGTGTGGTTCCGTTTTTTCTCGCGTTCTCCGCCACGTCCGCGTCGGACATAAAGCAATGCGCCTCGCCTCCGAAAAAAGCAAGGCGTTTTTTATTTATTCCGCTTTTCGCCATCTGCGTATCGGTAACTATATCGGCTCCTTTTTTTATCGCGTCCTTTATTATATTAACCGCGTTTTGGGAAAAATACAGATTATCAACATAGTCGAAATCCGCCGTTGTGTGTATTACGCGCTTTACAACGCTCTTTACTTCGCCGTCAATCTCATGCGGCAGCTCGCTCTCTATTATCTCAAAGCTGCGCCGCTCTATATCCGACGGCAGCACGTTTTCTATCTTCATCAGTACTCAATTCCTTCTCTCGCCGGCGCTCCGCTGTCGTACGGGTGCTTTATCTTTTTTATCTCTGAAATATAGTCCGCCTTATCAAAAAACAGCTTTTTCTCATTGCGTCCAGTCATAACAAGCTCGCCCGTGTATTTTTCCGCTATTTCCGCAACCATCTTCATATCGGCAAGATTGTATTCGCACGCCGCAAAAATCTCGTCGAGCACTATCATATCAAAATCCGCCGCGTTATCGAGCGCGTAACGGAGATTTTCATTGTGACGCCTTGTAATATTCTCCCTGTCCGCGTCCGACATACTTTTAAAAAAACCGTAATTTCTGTCGCAGCGCGCGACGGTTATATTTTTTATGTCCCCAAGCGTTTCAAGCTCTCCCGTATACGAGCCTTTTAAAAACTGCATAAAAAGCACTCTTTTTTTATAACCCGCCATACGCGCGGCAAGACCGATTGCGGCGGTTGTTTTCCCCTTGCCGTCTCCGCAGTAAATATGTATCATACTCACACCTCTTTATTCAGTATTTTATATATTAAATCCATGTCAAGACTATCTCTTACCATATCCGCAAGCCTGTCATACTCGCGTTCCCTGATATCGTTCATATTTATATTTTTGACGTCCCCTATATCAATTCCCTTTTCACGCGCCAGACACTGAACTATCCGCGCCGCGCAGGTATCGAAAATTCCGTGAACATACGTTCCGTAAACATTTCCGCGCGATATCACGTACGCCTCGCCGTTTGAAAGCTCCGACATCGCAGGGACGCTAAACTCGCTTCTGCCCATGTGTATTTCATAGCCCTCGAATTCAGCGCCGTTAAGATTTTTTAGCGTCCCCCCGATGTTTTTAAAAACGCCCTTTACACGCCTGCGCGTTTTTTCCTTTTTAAACGCCGTTTTTACAGGCAGCATTTCCATACCGCGTATTTCGCCGCCGCCCTCGGCTCCTTCATTGTCCGTGATTTTATCGCCGAGCATCTGATAGCCGCCGCATATGCCGAATACGGGACGTTTGCTCTTTTTTACCGCCGCCTCAAGACCGTTTTGGCGCATCCAGAGCAAATCGGAAACCGTGTTCTTGCTGCCGGGCAGAATTATCATATCGGGATTTCCCAGTTCTCCGACGCTTTGCGCATACCTGACCGAAACGCCGTCTATGCACTCAAACACATTAAAATCGGTAAAATTCGAGATTCTGGGAAACCGTATAACGGCTATGTCAATCAACCCTTTCTCCCTGTTTTCGAGCCTTTGAGAAAGGCTGTCCTCATCGTCGATCTCAAAATGACCGTACGGAACAACGCCCGCCACCTTTACTCCCGTAAGGCTCTCTATCATACCGAGTCCCGGTTTTAAAATTTCCGCGTCGCCGCGAAATTTATTTATTATCATTCCTTTTACGCGTTTTTTTTCTTCCTCTTCAAGCAGCATAATCGTCCCGTAAAGCTGAGCGAAAACTCCGCCTTTGTCAATATCGCCGACGAGCAGCACGGGCGCGTCCGCCATTTTCGCCATGCCCATATTCACGATATCGTCCTGCTTCAGATTAATCTCAGCCGGAGAACCCGCGCCCTCGATTACGATTATATCATACTCGGCGGCAAGCTCGTCATACGCGCTCATAATATCGGGAACAAGCGATTTTTTATATTTAAAATAATCCGCCGCGCTCATATCGCCTCTTACCTCGCCGTTTACAATCACCTGCGAGCCTTTGTCGCTTGTCGGCTTCAAAAGTATCGGATTCATCAGCGCCGACGGTTCAATTCCCGCCGCCTGCGCCTGTGTAACCTGCGCTCTGCCCATTTCGAGACCTTCGCGCGTTATATAAGAATTAAGCGCCATATTCTGCGATTTAAACGGCGCGGTACGGTATCCGTCCCGGGCAAATATACGGCACAGCGCGGCGGCAATCAGACTCTTGCCCGCGCCCGACGCCGTACCCTGTATCATTATCGCTTTAGCCACATGTATCACCCAGCTCTCTTATTAATTCCGCGTTTTCCGCATGCGTTTTCACCGCTATCCGGTAAAAATGTCCGTCAAGATTTCTGAAGTTATCGCAGTTCCTTATAAGTATTCCGCGTTTTTGAAGCTTCTCCTTAACTCCTTCCCCGCCCTTTATCAGAATAAAATTAGCGTCGGATTTAAAGACCTTAAATCCGAGTTTTCCGAGAGAACAAGTCAAAAAAGCGCGTTCCTTCTCTATCAGCTTCACGCTTCTCTCCAAATACGCGCTGTCCTCCAATGCCGCGACGCCCGCCGTCTGCGCTGCGGAAGATACGTTCCACGGCGGAAGCTGACTTTTTATATTATCTAAAAAATCACTCTCTCCTATCATATATCCGAGCCGAAGTCCGGCAAGCGCGTATGTCTTTGTAAAAGCCTTGATAACCGGCGTTTTTCCCTTCATCGAATACGCTCCGGCAAGGTCGGCGAAGCACTCGTCCGTTACGAATACTATTCCGTTTTTTCGGCATTTTTCAACAGCCGCCTCAATTATGTCCCTGTCCGCGATACTGCCTGTCGGGTTATTCGGATTGCAGACAAACGCCATGTCAATATCATGCAGACTGTCGGGAAAATCGCTTTCTATACGAAAGCTGTTTTCCTCTTTTAAGTCATAATATTTTATTTCGCAGTTCACGCTCCCGAGCGCGCGCTCATACTCCGAAAACGACGGAGCCGGCAAGAGCGCCTTTTTCGGCATGACGGCTCTTACGGCGGCGTAAATCATTTCCGCCGCGCCGTTTGAGCATATTATATTATCTTCGCTTACATTTTCTCTCCCTGCTATCGCACGGCGCAGGTCACGGCATTCTATATCGGGATACGCTCCGAAATTCCGCATATTGTCCCAAAGCGCTTTTTTTACCCTTTCGCTAACGCCGAGCGGATTTGTATTTACCGAAAAATCAATCCTTACATTACCGGAGTACACGTCTCCGCCATGGTCGTATCTTTTCACATTAACCTCCGCAACGCTATACCGACAGCCGTTTTTATTCCCGCGCAGAACAGGAACGTCAAAAACGACGTCATATACATCAGCTTATTAGCGTTCTTTATATCAAAATAATGCACGTCCTTTATCGGGTCGCCGATAAAAGGCTTTTTATAAAGCTCTCCGAAATAATACGCGTCTCCGGCAAGCTGTATACGAAGCGCGCCCGCCATTACGGACTCAGTCTGAGCGCTGTTCGGACTTGCGTGAGCGCGCGAGTCGCGCTTATATATCCTTACGGCGTTTTTGCCGTCGAAGCCGAGCAGAAACGCCGATACAATCATCAGAACCGCCGCTATTCTTGACGGTATATAATTTACTATGTCGTCCAGTTTCGCGGCGAAGCGTCCGAAATTTATATATTTATCGTTTTTATAACCCAGCATTGAATCCATAGTATTGACCGCTTTATAAATACAGCCGAGCGTTCCTCCGCCCAGAGCCATATAAAACAGCGGCGCCGCCGCGCCGTCGGAGGTATTCTCGGCGATAGTTTCAACCGCCGCCTTCGTTATTCCTATATCGTCAAGCCTCTCCGTATCGCGTCCGACTATCATCGACACATTTTGGCGCGCCTGTTCAATATTTCCTTTAAGCAGCGGCTTGCAGACGCTGTTTCCCGCTTTTGCAAGCGATTTCACCGACAGCATAAAATAACATATCGCCGATTCCGCCGCCGCGCCGAGAACAATATTATATCTGTACGCAAAAAACAATACTGCCGCAGGAATAGAGCCGCATATTACAATAACCGATACCGCCTCAAACGCTCCCGCCGTTCTTTCCCCTCCGGACGTTTTCGGGAAAATCCTTCTAAACGCCCCCTCAAGCAGGGAAATCAGCTTTCCCATAAGCCTTATGGGATGCAGAGCAAAATCGGGGTCGCCGAAAATCAAATCCAATACAAACCCAATACTAAGCGCCGCCGACTGCGCAATAATCATTTACCGTCACTCCGTTCT
The DNA here is from genome assembly GCA_964426905.1 of uncultured Clostridium sp. Lineage (GTDB taxonomy): Bacteria > Bacillota > Clostridia > UBA1381 > UBA1381 > Hominilimicola. The sequence goes on from CAYRSG010000003.1 coordinate 36,054, forward strand.
CAATATCAAACATATATCCGCCGCCGTTTTTCACCTGATAATCATAAAAACCGCCGCCGAATAATTTCTGCATAATTGCCATAATGCTTCCGCCGTGAATTACAAACGCGGCTGTTTTATCGGTTTTCTCCAAAACCTCGAAAAATCCCTCTACGCACCTTTTTACAAAGTCCTCATGCGCTTCGCCTCCGGGGAACGGCAGTCTGCCGCCGCTTTCAAGCCACCTTATGTAGTACGGGTCGTCTTTCAGCTCCTCATACGACTTATTCTCAAAATCACCGAAACAGCGCTCGCGAAGCTTTTCGCATATCAGAATACGTTTTTGGGGGTATATAAACTCAGCCGTTTGAATACACCGTTTCATCGGGCTTGAAATAACGATATCGCAGGAGGGATATCCGCCCCTGAGACATTCGGTATCCGTTAAATCCTCATCGGTCGAGCCTATATATCTTTTTTTGCGGTTGCCCTCGGTCATGCCGTGGCGTATCAGTATCACTTTCATTTTACAATCATCCCTATTCCGCACACAACCCTTATCGCCCTATCAGCCCTTTCGGCAAGATAACAGCTTATTCTGCCGACAGCCTCACGGTATTCGCGCTCGAATTTGTCGGCGCTCACAACGCCGTATCCGATTTCGTTTGAAATTATAATAACTTCCGGATTATCGTCTATAAGGTTTTTTACTTCCTCAAAAACATCCGCTCCCGTCTTCATCCGCTCTTTTATATACAAGTGAAAATCATGTATCGCCTTTGCTTTTTTAAGCTCGCCGAGCGGTGCGCGGTAATCAGTTATATCACATATTCCAAGCTCGTTCCTCACATAATCGCTCTTGCCGCTGTACGCTCCTCCGAATACAAATATCAAACCAGCTTACCTCCTATTACAACCACAATAAGCGTCGTTATTTCACACATCTGTATAAACCAGCCGCAGGTGTCTCCGGTAATTCCGCCGGTTTTTTTCACGACAAAGAACTTATAATAAAAAACCATCGCTATCAGGAAAAACAGCGCCGCGCCGCCTATATACGGGCTCAGGAAAATCATAACAAGTGCGCACGCAATCATAAATGTAATCGTTACAACCAGCGTTACCGCCTTGTTTATCGAAGAGGACATCTCGTAAATCATACCGTTGTTTCTCGCTGTTCTCATAAGCGCTATTGTCACGGCGCAAAGCGAGCGCGACATTACAAACCCCAGCGCAATCATCGCCGCCTCGCCGTATATCGTTATTTCGTTGAGAAAGCCGAAATACAGCATATAATATATTACCGCGCTTATAACTCCGAACGCGCCCACATGCGGGTCGTGCATAATCTCCAGTTTTTTTTGCTTGCTTCCGTATGAAAACAGCGCGTCGCAGGTGTCGATAAATCCGTCCGTATGTATTCCTCCCGTAATAAGCGCCGGCAGCGCCGCCGCAACCGCCGCAAAGCACGCGTTGCCCACTCTTATAAGCATACAAATATGAAACCATGCCATCAGTATACCGCCCACAGCCGCTCCGACAAGCGGCAGGAAACATATCGCGTATCTCATATTGTCTCTGTTCCAGTACACTCTCGGCGTCGGAATTTTTGAATACAGCGAAAACGCCAGGAAAAATGCTTTTATTACCTTCATAATTATTATACTCCTTTATTTTAGTCTATTTGCGATAGTATAAACAATCTCGTAAACCTCGTCCGCCTCTTTTGCGGCGGCGCGGTTTATTTCGCCCAGTACCTTCATATATTTTTCCGTTTCACTGCCGTAACAGACTCCGTCGGAAAATATCTCGTTCGTCACAACTATAAGATTTTCACACCGTTTATTGAGACGCTCAATACCTTCTGTTATTTCCTCCGCAGCTCTGTCTCCCGCGCCGGAAGGCGAGTACATTTCATTCGCCGTCAAATTCGACAAGCACTCCAAAATCACGGTTCCGCCGATATCAAGCTCTTTAATCCCGGTATACCGCTCAATTGTTTTAAATCCCTTGCCCGAGCGCATTTGTCTGTGCCGCTCAATCCGCTTTACACACTCTCCGTCGGACGGCGTCATTGTCGCTATATACGTTTTTTTACCGCCGAGGCTGACAGCCAGATTTTCGGCAAACTCCGACTTTCCGCTGCCGCTGCCTCCCGTCACAAGCGCAAACATCTACTTCAGCTCCTTATAGCTTTCCACATTTATGTCCTCAAACGTCGTCATTTCGTTATACACGCAAAGCGCTGTGTCAAGCGCGGCGAGCAGCATGATTCCGCCGGTTCCCTCGCCCAGACACATATCCGCGTCAATGACGGCTCTTTTGCCGAGTGCGCGGAGTATTTCCTGCGCCGCGCTCTCCTTTGAGACGTGCGACGCTATCATAAAATCACTGCTGCCGCACAGTCTGTACGCGCACAAAGCCGCCGCGCACGATATAAACCCGTCGATCACCATCGGCACACCATAAACAGCGCCGCCTATAAACGCGCCTGCCAGCGCGGCTATATCGTAACCGCCGACCTTTGAAAGCACGTCAATCACATTGTTTTTATCGGGTCTGTGAAGCTCTGTTGAACGGCGTATAACCTCGATTTTCCTCTCAAGTCCGGCGCCGGACAGTCCCGCGCCGCGTCCCGTTACCTCAGCCGCGTCCAAACCCAGCAGAACCGACGCGACAGCCGAGCTTGTCGTCGTGTTTCCGACGCCCATCTCGCCGGTCACTATTATTTTATAACCCTTTTCGGAAAGAGCGCGCACGCACTCAACACCGATTTCAACAGCCTTTTCAGCCTCGTCAAAGGTCATCGCTCTCTCATAAAGCATATTTTTTGTACCGTAAGATATTTTTTTGTTTATAACCCCTTCCACATCGCGCGCTACGCCCACGTCAACCGGTATAATATCCGCTCCGACATGACGCGCCATAGCGCAGACGCTCGTCTCGCCCTTTGCGAAATTTTCCGTCACAACCGCTGTGACCTCCTGTCCCGTCTGCGTAACGCCCTCCGCGACAACGCCGTTGTCGGCGCACATTATAAGCGCGCACCGCTTTGAGATATCGACTTTATGCGTTCCCTGCATACCGGCAACCGCCGTAATAATATCCTCAAACGCTCCGAGACCGCCGAGGGGCTTCGCAATGGAATTCCAGCGTTTTTTTGCGTTTTCCGCCGCCGTTTTATCAAGCTCTTTTACTTTATACATTTGTATTCCTCGCATTTTTTTATAAAATTTTGCGCAAAGGCGGTATTCGCGTAAAAATGTATATGCGCAAATCCCGCGAAAAGATTTCCTTCCGTATGGACGCACTCCCATGTTCTTCCGTTCTTTTCCGCCGTAAATCCGTCGCCGGGACTGTCGCTCTCAAAATAATGAAACTCACGCGCGCGGATTTTTTCGCCCGCGGCGCAGAGAATATTGTCCCTTTTTGCCGTCATTTCCATATACCCGAACCGCTTCAGACTGTCGGTTTTATAACATTCTCCTTTTATAATTCCGACCGTTTTGTATCTCCGTCCGCCTGTGTTTATCGTCTCATGCAGATACATAAAGCCTCCGCACTCCGCAATACACGGTACGCCGTTTTCTATCGCTGTTTGGATTGATTTTATTGTGTTCGCGTTCTTTTCAAGCGTTCCGGCGTATAATTCGGGATATCCTCCTCCGAGAATAATCCCGTCGCACTCCGGAACACTCTCGTTTTTAAGCGGGCTGAACTCAACAAGATCCGCTCCCATCTCACGGAGCAAATCAAGGTTGTCCTCATAGTAAAAGCAAAACGCTCTGTCCCTTGCGACAGCTATTCTGACGGAGGATGTTTTTTTTATTTCAGGAATCTTGATTTTAGCGTCCCCGGCGGAAGCAATTTGAATAAGCCTGTCTATATTAATATACCTCCGGGCATAATCCGCAAGTATATTTATTTTCCGCTTTATATCGGCGATTTCTCCCGCCGTTACAAGCCCGAGACGGCGGCTTTCAAGCCTCGCTTCATCAATACGCGGCAGAAAACCGAGCGGTTCAATACCGGTTTTGCGGCACTCCCACGCCATTTCCTCGTACAGCCTTTCGGGAAGGTTATTGAAAATCACGCCTTTGATATTGTTTTTCCTAAAATCCGCAAAGCCCTTCACGACCGCAAGCGCAGACAGGCTCGCGCCTTTGCAGTTCACAACAAGAACAACGTTCGCGTCCGTAATTTCCGATATTTCATACGAGCTGCCTTTATCCGTAAAGGCAAGTCCGTCATAAAATCCCATTACGCCTTCAATCACGTTAATATCGCCGCTGTTTTTTTGAAGAAGATATCTGATTGTGTCATCGTCCATAAGAAAGCTGTCGAGATTTCGCGACGGAGCGCCGATAATCTCGCTGTGAAACATCGGGTCAATGTAATCGGGTCCGCATTTGAAGGACGACACATTTAATTTCCTGTTCGCCATCGCCTGCAGGACGGCGCATGTGACTGTTGTTTTTCCGCAGCCGCTGTTCGCTCCGGCAATCATTATTTTCCTCATGCTTTTTCCCCCGATATTATGAACACGGGATTGAGCGCCGTCATCATGTTATATCCTCCCGCTTTTTTTGCGTAAGCGGCGCTTATCTGCGTTACCTCGTATTCATATCCGAATTCTTTAAAAGCTTTTAGCGTTCCCTCAAGCGTCTCAAGCGTCGCCGCGTTTACGGTAACGTGCGGGCAGCCGCATTTTTTTATTATTTCATCAAGTTGTCCCGACGAGCCGCCTATAAAAACCTTATCGGCTTTCGGCAGCGTTTCAATCGCCTCCGGCGCGCGGCCGCGTACAACCTCTATATTATCCGTCATAAATTTAACGGCGTTTTTTTCGATAAGCTCCGCCGCGTCCGTATTCTTTTCGACTGCGTACACCTTTCCCTTAGGGCAAAGCAACGCCATTTCCACACTCACCGAGCCTGTCCCGGCGCCGATATCGTAGCAAATATCGCCGGGAGCAATTTTCAGCTTCGACACGCTCACAGCCCTTACGGCGCTCTTTGTCATGGGAGTTTTACCGGTAATAAATTCGCCGTCGCTTATTCCGATTCTTACGCGGCTGTCAAAATTTTCGTTAACAATCACCGCCGCGCTCAGCTCTGAAAGCTCCGTATCCGCAAAATCCGCCGCTTTTCCTTTGAGAATACGCTCGTTTTTATATGAAAGATTTTCGCCTATAAATATTTTCGCTTCACCGAGACCGTATTTACACAGCTTTCCGCACGGATTTTCGCCGAGCAGGACGAATGTCTTTTTGTGTCCCCGAACCTCGCTTACTATATTGCATTCGCGTCCGTGAGAACTGACAATATTCATATCGTCGTACGGCATGCCGATTTTGGCGCAGAAATACGACACGCAGCTTATTCCCGGAATAACGAGCGCGTCGGGAAGGATTTCAAGAAGCTTTTTCGCTCCGCTGTAAAACGACGCGTCGCCCGAAAACAGCGCCGCCGTATTTTCCGAGTTGTTCTCTCTGATTATTTCCGCGATTTTCTTCGCATCGTACTCGTAAAACGCCTTTTTGCCGTCAGTGAACGGAGATACAATACGTTTCGCTCCGATCAGAATATCGGCTTCCTTAATTTTTTCAGCCGCGTCGGCTGTAAGACCTTTAGCGTCCCCCATGCCCGCGCCTATCAAAAAAACGCTCATCTATATCAACTCCAAAATAAGTTTTTCCGCTTCTTCAACCGAAACGCCGCTCTCGCGGCGCGGTCTTTCGATTATCACGCTTTCCGCGCCGTTTTCACGCGCCGCGTCGATTTTTTCTTTAAATCCTCCGCTTTTTCCGCTGCGCTTTGTAACAAGATATTTTATGCTGAATTCTCTTATCAGCGCGCCGTTGAGTTCCTTTGAAAACGGTCCCTGCATACATATGACGCGTCTGCCGAAAAAACCCGCTTCGCGGCACAGCTCCAGCGCCTCCGCCGACGGAAGCACGCGCGCGTACGCTCTTTCACAAAGCTTCGAAAAAAACGCGAGCTCCTTTGAGCCTGTCGTTATCAGAATATTTCCGCTTGTACCTTCAAGATATTCCGCCGCCTCCGCCGCGCTCATAAAGCTCCTTCCGCCGCCCTCGCCGGCGCCGCGCAGAACTCTTATATATTTACAATTACACGACGCTTTTATATTTTCCGTTACCTTTTCGGCGTACGGATGCGTCGCGTCGACAACCGCTTTTACGCGGCTGTCGTCAAAAAACCTTTTCATTTCCGCCGCGTCCATTCTGCCGACGCGCACCCTGCCGCCGCCGAGAATTTCCGCGCCGTATTCCGTTGCCACGCACACCGTATGAGAAATATTTTTTTTTCGTAAAAAAACGGCGATTTTGTGTCCCTCGTCGGTACCGCCGAACAATATCACGTCACACATTTTTATATCCTCTCGGAGTAACCATTTTTCCGTTTATATTTTTCGTCTTTGAGCTTCCTATGAATACGGTCGTGAACATATCCGCCTTGTATTCGCGAAGCTCCCGGAGCGTCATAACGCTGTATTCCTCGCCCTCGCGGTCTATATTTCTCGCGGCGGCGCAAACTGTTTTAGCGTCCCTGTATTTAAGCATGACGTCGCACGCGTTTTTTAAATAATCGGCGCGTTTTTTGCTTGACGGATTGTACAAACACACGGCGAAATCTCCCATTGCCGCGCATTCAAGTCGCTTTTCAATCACTTCCCGCTCAGTCAGCAGGTCGCTGAGGCTTATCACTGCGAAATCATGTCCGAGCGGCGCTCCGACAAGCGCTCCGCCGCTGAGCATCGCGCTGACTCCCGGAATTACGCGAACCTCGACGTTTTCATATTCCGCCGCAATTTCATACACGAGCGACGCCATTCCGTAAATACCCGCGTCGCCGCTGCACACAACCGCCGTTTTTCTTCCCCCCGCCGCCATTTCCACCGCCGCGCGGCAGCGCGAAACCTCCTGCTTCATCGCTGTGGTAAAATATTCCTTATCCGGCAGAAACCTTTTCACAAGCTCAGCGTAAACCGTGTAGCCGACTATGACGTCGGCTTCTTCAAGCGTCCTTCGCGAGCGCTCCGTCAGACCGTCTTCACTGCCGGAGCCGATTCCGACAACATATAATTCCATTTATTTCTCCTTTAAAAAGTCAATTTCCGTTTCCGTTTCTCCGAGCGCGAGAGCCGTTCCGTTAAAAATCGTTTTCTTTACCTTTAAATCGGCTCCCGCCGCGCATACGGCGCGCTCGCACACATTATCCGTACCGACAGTCTTTTTCACAAACTCCGAAGATGTAAAATCGCCCTCCTGCGCCGCAAGGCGCTTCGCCGAAAACGTTAGCATCGGCACGCCGTATTTTTCGCAGAAATCAACGATCCCTTTCTCATTCTTTTTTATATCCGCTGTCGCCGCCGCGCAGAGCGAATTAATATCCGCGCCGTTCTGCCCGAGAAAGGCGAGAATATCCTCCTCGACATTCGCGCAGTTTTTTCTGCACCCGACGCCGATGATAATATTCCTTGGCTTTAAATTAAGCGTAATCCGAAACGGCTTTTTGTCCTCGCCGCTTATGCAAATCCCCGCTTCCATTCCGTCTCCAAAACAATCGGGAATATTTTTCAGCGCGTAATCGCTGTACAGACCGATTTTTTCGCCGCGAAGCACGCGCGCGGATATTTCCTTTATAAGCTTGACGTCCCCAATGTGCAGATTATTTCTTACCGCGAAAGTATCAACCGAAAATTTATTATTTATATCGGTAGCCGTCGTTATGACCGCCGTGCCGCCCGTTATTCGGGCAATCCTTTCCGCGAGAGCGTTTGCGCCTCCGATATGACCGGAAAGCAGAGGGATTACAAACTTCCCCTTTTCATCCATCGCGACGACGGCGGGGTCTTTAGACTTATCCCTGATATACGGCGCGATTGCGCGCACGGCGATTCCGCACGCGCCGACGAACACAAGCGCGTCATATTTATCCCACAAATCTCTCATAAGACCGGTAAGCGTTTCAAATCCGTCAAGTCCGCCGAAGCGGTATCCCGACTTTATGTATCCGTCCGCGCCCATGCTTTCCGACAGCGTCCGCGCGATTTTGCCTCCGTTTTTTGTAAAAGCTATCGACGCCGCCCTCATTCCGTCACACCCTTTCGAAATTCCGTTGTAAACGTCTTGTCATAGAGCTTCGACAGCGAATAATCATCGCCGAGAAAATCCCCGACAGCGATAAGCGCCGTCTTTTTTATTCCGTTTTTATCAGCCGTTTCTTTTAGCGTCCCCACAGTACATCGGCACGCCTTCTCATCGTCCCATGTCGCCTTATACACAATCGCCGCCGGAGAATCCTTGCCGTATCCTCCCTGTATAAGCTCGGACGACAGCTTTTCAAGCATACCTGCGGAAAGAAATATCACCATTGTAGCGTGATGAGCCGCGAGAAGACGTATCTTTTCCTTTTCGGGTACGGGCGTTCTGCCCTCCGCGCGCGTTATTATGACTGTCTGCGACACGTCGGGCAAGGTATACTCCGCTTTAAGCGACGCGGCCGCGCCGCAGAATGAGCTGACTCCCGGACACACGTCATACTCAATTCCAAGCTCGTCCAGCGCGTCCATCTGCTCGCGTATTGCGCCGTAAATGCATGGGTCGCCGGTGTGCAGCCGGACTGTATTTTTACCGCTCCCCTGTTTCATGACCGCGATAACCTCGTCAAGCGTCATTTTCGCGCTGTTGTAAATTTTAGCGTCCCTTTTTGCATATCGCAAAAGCTCGGGATTGACAAGCGAGCCGGCGTAAATTATAATATCCGCTTCCTCAATAAGCCTTTTGCCGCGAAGCGTTATCAAATCGGCCGCGCCGCTGCCCGCGCCTACAAAATGTACCATTATAATTCTCCCAAAATTTCATCCGCCAAAGCGGTCTTTCCCACAATTCCGTATTTATTCAAAAACATTACCGCGCCGATTTTAATATCGGAACGCCGTTTTAAATACATATCAATTCTGTTCATAAGTATATCAACGGTTTTAGTGTCCTTTATAAGCTCGTACGCCTCGTCGGTCGTCGCGCAGTCAAGGATTTTTTCAAAATCCGCGTAACCCGCCAGAGCGGCGCAGAGCGCAAGCGTTTCCATTCTGCCGTCGGCATATTTGGAATGAGTATTCATTATTCCGCTTCCGAGCTTCACAAGCTTCCCCATATGCGACGTCAAAAGCAGCGATGAAAAACCCAAATCGCAGGCGTAATCAATAGCGTCGCCCACGAAATTAGAGCATTGAACCGTGTTTTTTAAGCCAAGCGTTTCACGCGCGAAGCTCTCGCCGTAATTTCCGGGAACAAGCGCCGCCGTTTTATCTCCCGCCCTTCTGCGGGTTTTAAGCTCCAGAAAAACTGTGTCCAATATTGCCTTTTCACTCATCGGCTCAACAATTCCGCTTGTGCCCAAAATCGAAATCCCGCCCTCGATACCGAGACGCGGATTGAAGGTCTTTTTCGCGATTTTTCTGCCTTCGGGTGCGGAAATAATTATCTCAAAGCCGCCGTCGTAATCGCCGGACGCCTCGTTCACGGCGTTTCGTATCATGGCTCGCGGAACGGTGTTTATCGCCGCCTGACCGACGCTTTGGTCAAGTCCCTCGCGCGTGACGCGTCCTATTCCCTCTCCGCCGTCTATTTTTACGCCGCCGTCCGTTTTGCGCACGGACGCGCAAATCAAGATACCGTCCGTTATATCCGGATCGTCGCCGCTTTGCTTTCTTACCGCGCAGGTAACGCTGTTTCCTTCGGTTTTTACATACTCCGTATCAATGCCGATACTGCCGCCCGACGGCAAAGTTACCGAAACCGTTACGGGCGTTTCGTTATTTAAAATACGCATTACAGCCGCTTTTGCGGCGGCGGCGGCGCAGGCGCCTGTGGTGTATCCCTTTTTTAAAAATCTACTGCTTTTCATTTGCTTCTCCAAAAAAATTATATATACTATTATATAACGTATACTTTTTTCTGTCAATTTTTATTTCAGAAATACGCGGTCTTTTTATACGCGACAGCCTTTGAATAACAAAAGCGGGGCGAAGCTTGACTTTTATTACGCTTTATGATATTATCTTAAATACAGAAGGAAACTAAGAACGTTAATAAAATCATATAAAAAGAGAAGAGGCAATAAAATGGAATACAATATTTCGGGCAAACCGATGCCCGTCGTGGAATTTAATTTAAAAAAAGGCGAAAGTCTCTATACGCAGTCCGGCGGAATGAGCTGGATGTCGCCGTCTGTTTCAATGGAAACAAATATGTCGGGCGGATTTATGAAAGGTCTTGGGAGAATGTTCAGCGGCGAGTCGCTGTTTATGGTTACATATACGGCGCGGGAGGATGATAGCAAGATTGCTTTCGCCTCTACAATGCCCGGCGAAATACATAAACTTGATATAAGCCCGTCAAAGGAATACATCGCTCAAAAACAGGCGTTTTTATGCGCCGAGCCTACCGTTCAGCTGTCCACATACTGGCAGAAAAAATTCTCCGCCGGTCTTTTCGGCGGCGAGGGCTTTGTAATGCAGAAGCTAAGCGGAACAGGCAGCGCGTTTATCGAGTTGTCGGGTTCAATCGTTGAGGTTAATCTTGCCGCCGGCGAAAAAATCAAGGTGGATACTTCTCACGTCGCGTATTTTGAAAGCAGTTGCGGATACGACGTTGAAACGGTAAAAGGCTTTAAAAACGCATTGTTCGGCGGCGAGGGTATTTTCCTGACGGCGCTGACAGGTCCGGGCAAGGTATATCTGCAAACAATGACGTTACAGGGACTTGCTCAGAAAATAATACCGTATATACCGCGTCCGTCGTCAAATTAAAAACCGCGCGAAAAATAAAATTATCGAGCCGCCTTCGGAATTACAGCTTCCGAAAGGCGGCTCTTTTTTAAATTACAGCTTCTTAACGCCGAGCGTTACCGTTTCACCGTTAATATTCCATTCCTTTGTATTGCCGTCCGCGGCGTCCGTGTCAAGCTCGTCGGCGAGTGTTTCTTCCTTGATTTCAACGGCGTTCGCCGTGATAATCTTAGCGATTTTCTCACTGCCGCGGCAGCTTACCTTGATATGGTCCATAACCTCAAAGCCGGAATCCTTTCTCATGGTCTGTATCTTTGAAATTATCTCTCTTACAAAGCCTTCCTCAATAAGCTCCGGAGTCAGATTTGTGTCAAGCGCAACGGTTATTCCGTAGTCGCTGTTCGACTCAAATCCCTCGGTCTGCGCCGTCTCAATCAGCAAATCCTCCTCAGAAAGCTCTTCCTCTTTGCCGTCAACGGTAATTTTGAGCGTTCCGTTCGCTTTAAGCTCCGCCATCGCCTTGCCGCCGTCAATATTCGCTAAAATCTCGCGTACCGCGTTGATGTTCCTGCCGAAGCGTCTGCCGAGCGTCTTTAGCTGCGGCTTAAACGAGTATGACGTAAACGCCGAAACGTCGTCGGTAAACTCGATCTTCTTAACGTTCAGCTCTTCCTTTATAATGTCCGCATAGAAACCGCTCAATATTTCGGGAGCCTTGACGTACATAACGCCGATAGGCTGACGGTTCTTGATATTCGCGGCGTTTCTGCACGCGCGTCCGAGAACGACGATATCCAGAACCTCCTCCATATCCTTTTCAAGCTCCTTATCAACGAGCTTTTCATCGTATACCGGAAAATCGCACAGATGAATACTTTCGGGAGCGTCCTTATCGATGCTTCTTACAAGATTCTGATAAATGTCCTCCGTCATAAACGGTATCATCGGCGCGGCGGCTTTACAGAACGTTACGAGCGCGGTGTAGAGCGTCATATACGCGTTAATCTTATCCTGCGGCATGTCCTTAACCCAGAAGCGCGTACGCGAGCGGCGCACATACCAGTTGGAAAGCTCGTCCACAAAATCGTCAAGCGCTCTCGCCGTCTCGGTAATCTTGTAATTTTCGAGGTTATTATCAACAGTCTTTACAAGCGTGTTGAGCTTCGATAAAAGCCATTTGTCCATTACAGACAGCTTATCGTATTCAAGAGAGTATTTTGTCGCGTCAAAGTCGTCGATATTCGCGTAAAGCACGAAGAACGCGTATGTGTTCCACAGCGTGCCCATAAACTTGCGCTGACCCTCCGATACCGCGCCGTCATGGAAGCGGTTCGGCAGCCACGGCGCGCTGTTTGAATAGAAGTACCAGCGGATAGCGTCCGCGCCGTGCTTTTCAAGCGCTTCGAACGGGTCTACGGCGTTGCCCTTTGACTTTGACATCTTCTGTCCGTTCTCGTCCTGAACGTGTCCGAGCACGATTACGTTCTTATACGGCGCCTTATCAAACAGCAGCGTCGATTCGGCGAGAAGCGAATAGAACCAGCCTCTCGTCTGATCGACCGCCTCGCTGATAAAGTCCGCGGGGAAAGTTTTTTCAAATATATCCTTATTCTCAAACGGGTAGTGCCACTGAGCGAACGGCATTGCGCCGGAGTCGAACCAGCAGTCTATAACCTCGCTCACACGGCGCATCTGCTTTCCGCAGTGCGGACATTTTATCGTGACCGCGTCTATAAACGGACGGTGAAGCTCGATATCGTCGGGACAGTTATCGGACTTCTCCTTTAATTCCGCGATTGAGCCGATCGCGTGTCTGTGACCGCACTCGCATTCCCATATATTCAGCGGCGTACCCCAGTAACGGTTACGGCTGATACCCCAGTCTTGAACGTTTTCGAGCCACGCTCCGAAACGTCCCTCGCCGATTGTTTTGGGAATCCAGTTTATGGTGTTGTTATTCTTAATCAAATCATCCTTAACCGCCGTCATCTTTATAAACCACGTATCGCGCGCGTAATAAATTAACGGCGTGTCGCATCTCCAGCAGAACGGATAGCTGTGCTCGAACTTGGGCGCGTTAAAGAGCTGTCCGCGCTTTTCAAGGTCGGCAAGAATTTCCTTGTCGGCGTCCTTGCAGAACGTACCCGCCCACGGCGTTTCCTTCGTCATCCGGCCCTTTCCGTCGACAAGCTGCACGAACGGCAGGTCGTATTTTCTGCCGACGTTAGCGTCGTCCTCGCCGAACGCGGGCGCAATATGAACAATACCGGTACCGTCCGTAAACGTAACATAATTGTCGCACGTTACATAATACGCCTTTTTATCGGGCGCCGCAAAGTTAAAGAGCGGCTCGTATTCCTTATGCTCCAAATCCGTGCCGGCATACTTTTCGACAACCTCGTATTCCGTATCCTTTATATTAGCCTCAACAAGAGCCTCGGCTAAGATATAATACTCATCGCCGGCTTTTATTTTAACGTATGTTTCATTCGGGTTTACGCATAGCGCGACGTTTGAAGGCAGCGTCCACGGCGTCGTCGTCCACGCAAGAAAATATGTGTTTTCCTCGCCCTTTACAATAAACTTAGCCGTAGCGGAGCGTTCCTTAACGTCCTTGTAGCCCTGAGCCACCTCGTGCGACGAGAGCGGAGTACCGCAGCGCGGGCAGTAGGGAACGATTTTATGACCCTTGTATAAAAGTCCCTTTTCCCATATCTTCTTTAACGCCCACCACTCCGACTCGATAAAGTCGTTATGGTACGTTACATACGGGTCGTCCATGTCCGCCCAAAAGCCTACGGCGCCGGAGAAGTCCTCCCACATGCTCTTGTACTTCCAGACGCTTTCCTTGCACTCGTGAATAAACGGCTCGAGTCCGTATTCCTCAATCTGCTCCTTGCCGTCAAGACCGAGCTTCTTTTCAACCTCCAGCTCTACGGGAAGTCCGTGCGTGTCCCAGCCCGCCTTACGCGGTACCTTATAACCCTTCATTGTGCGGTAGCGCGGAATCATATCCTTTATAACGCGCGTCAGGACATGACCTATATGCGGCTTGCCGTTGGCTGTCGGCGGACCGTCGTAGAACATGTAAACGTCGCTATTCTCCCTCGCGTCAATACTTTTTTGGAAGATGTTGTTGTCCTTCCAGAATTTTTCGGTTTTCTTTTCTCTCTCAACAAAGTTGAGATTCGGTGAAACCTTTTCGTACATTATAGTTCATTCCTTTCAATAGTTTTCAATGTTATAAATTATAGCGTTCGCGAAGCGAATGCGCGCCGGTTTACACGCGTTTATTTAAAAAAGCTTCGTCTCAATGATGAGACGAAGCTTTTACCTCGCTGTACCACTCAACATCAATAAATGCCGTTCCCTTTTACGGAGGAAAGCCGTCGCAGTCTAATAGCGTAACGCGTTCGGTGCGCGACTCGGAAGTGATATTCGGAATTATTTACTCGCCGCCGCGCTTACACCCTCCGCGGCTCGCTCATGGCTTTTAACAAAACCTACTGTCTTCGTCATAGTCTTTATTTTATACCGACATTATAATACAAACAACAGCTGTTGTCAATATTTTGATTCATTATTTTTGTCAAGATATCTCTGCACGCTCATATTAATCGAATTGCTTATAATATGCGCGCACCGTTCAAGCGGCGCTTTTGTATTTCCCGCCGCCCAGTCCTCGATAACCGACACAAAACCGCCCACAAACAGCCTCAAATTCAATTCAAAACCCTCTTTGTCCTTTATATGCGGAAGAATTGTACGGTCGGACATATACTGCTCTATGACTATATCTTTAAGCTTTTTTAGAAATTTATCCGCTCCGGGAGTATTCAAAAGAATTTTATACATCTCCTCATCCTTCTTGAGAAAATCAATCACGTGCTGAATACCGTCGGACGGGTCGGAGAGCAGATTTCCGTGATCGCGCCCGTTCATCGAGCCGAGAAGGTCGTTTATAATATCCGACTGTATTTTTTCCCTTACGTCGTCGGCCGTCTTAAAATGCGCGTAAAACGTGCTGCGGTTTAAATCCGCCGTATCGACGATATTTGTAACGGTAATCCGCTTTTCGCCGCGCTGCATAAGCTCAACATACGCGCGGATTATAGCTTTTTCCGACCGCGCGAAATTCCTATACGGCTTCTTCTTCTTTTTCGTTTCCTCTTCCATTTTTCCTTCTCACCTTTCTAATAACAAACGCCGATATAATCAATAAAGCCGCCGCTCCCGAGCATATAACGACGGGAATAACGGGAGACGCCTTTTTATACAGAATCACAAAGCCGCACGGCTTCGCCGCCTCGAAGACAACATAGCTGTTATCAAGCGTACAGTCGGTTACCGTCCATTTCCCGTCTGTCAAAAGGGCTACCTTGGCGGCTTTTTTATTTTCGTCGCGTATATGTACCTTTATCGCGTCGTACGCGTCCTTATTAAATGAAAACGAATACGCCCCGCCCTTTTCATATCCGTCGAAATCAAAATTCACAGTTTCGTCTTTAACGTAGACCTCCGTGCCTTCGTCAAACACGCTTTCCGCGAGCAGCAGAGGCGGTTCCTCGTCCGTTGAAATTGTCGTGGCGGCCTTATTATATACCGCGTTGAAAACCGTATGACGGATTATCGGCTTATGAACGTCCTTATCCCATACCGGCACGTTGCCGTTTTCCTCGCCGAGCTTCGGAATATCGCTTTCGTCGAGAACCGTTCCGTAGTCGACGGTAATCGCTTTTACTTCCCTGTCTTTGTCGCGGAAAACAACGTTAAAACGGAATTTCGCCATTTCCGAGGACTTCGACTGCAGCGTTGCTCCGATACTTTCAGCGTCGTTGCGCGCAATCGCTCTTATCTGCGGCATATACAAGCCGCCCTGTTCCATATAAAAGCCGTCTTCGCCGAGATTTTTCAGTTTTTCCGGCATAACTCCTTCGGAGGACGCCATATCCTCCGGTTTTATCGCCTCGGCGCGTCCCTCGAGGTTTACTCCGTCTATTCCCGAAAGTCCCTCGTCAATAAAATACGTATTCTCGATATCGCCGCTTACCGCGCCGGCTATCGCTCCCGAATTTTCCGCTGAACCGTCAAGTCTCGGCAAAGAATAGGAATTTCTTATATCCTTGCCGCTTCCCGCGATTCCGCCTATATGATCGTTTCCCGCGATATCGTTTACCGCCGCGCAGTTTACGATTTCACCGCCGCTCATTCCGGCGGCGCCGCCCGCGTAAGAGCCGTCGCTTACCTCTATCTCGCCGTAGGACAGCGAATTTTTAATGTTTCCTATATCGCTCTTTCCGCATATACCGCCCGCGTAATTTGATTTCGCGGTAATTTTGCCGCCGCTTATACACGCGTCGACGACCGCCTTCAGCACGGAATCGCCGTCGACCTTTGTTCCGTCGGGAAGCGTTATGCTTTCGCCCGAACGCACAACAGACTCAAAGCCGACGCCGCCGGCGATTCCTCCCGCCTGCTCGACGCCGTTTACTTCGCCGTTGTTGACGCAGTATTTTATAAGCGCGGTATCCGCGTTCTCATCGCCTATGAGGCGCGGCAGCGATATATCCGCGCTTTTCAAATCGCTTATCGCCGTCTTATTCTCCTCGGCGTACGCCCGCGGCGCGAGGAAATCCTTTATCATTCCGACAACCGACGGCTCGACGTCGTATCCTCCGTCAATAATTTCATCGGGAACCGCCCTGTATGTTCCGCTTTCCGCCTCGGGCGACGGCGACGGCGACTCGGAAGGTCTTCTTGTTGGCAGTGAAACGCCGGGAAGCTGCGGTTTATTCGTGGATTCTATCGTACCGATAATTTCATCCGCGAGCTCCTTCAGCTTATTTTTCAAACTGTCAATATTGTTTTTAAGCTTTTTCATCTCGGAATCCGCCCCGTCCAAAGCGTCTTCCACCCGGTCAAGGACGTCTCCCAACTCGGACGACGTTGCGCGAAGCGAGCTTGAAAGTCTGAGCAGACTGTCGTGCGTTTCGTCCAGATTATCTATCACCCTATCCGCGTCAGAGCTCATATCGTCAAGGCGGCTTCCGAGCTTCTCCTGTATATCGTTTACATCGGCGCGCCCCTCGTCAAGCGAGTCGTTCAGATTATTGATAAGAGCGCTTATTTCATCGCCCTTACCGTCAAACTCGCTCAAAAAATCATCGAGCGATTCAAGCGAATTATCAAGCGACTCGCCGGCGTCCTTTAACGCGTCCTTTGTTTCGTCCGTAAAGGAGGAAAGACTGTCGCTCCCCTTTTCGACCGAGTCTCCCGCTTTTTCAATAGCGTCTCCCGCTTTCTCAAGCGAGTCTCCGGCTTTTGCAAACGCGTCCTTTATCGAATCCGAAAGACCGCCGTCCGAAACGGAATTAACTCCGTCGGCGACGCTGTTCATCATATTCGACGCCGCGTCTGTGAGCGTGTCGAGACGCGAGGACGCTTTATCCGCCGCTCCCGACAGACCGAGCTCAGACGACAGCGAGGAAATAAATTCTTTGCCGTCAAGCAAGCCGAGAGCGTAATCGAGTATTTTGCTCTTAGCGGATTCAAGATCGTTTTTCAGAATATCCGCCTGCTTCTCCACGGCGGCTTTCGCGCTCTCATACGACAGCTCTATATCGGTGTACGGCTCAAAACGTCCGCATATTCCGCCGACGCTTCTCCTTCCGTCAACGGCGCCGTTATTGATACATTCGCGTATTTCTCCGCTCTGTTTTCCGCATATTCCGCCGGCATTGTCGCCGAAGCTGTCCGAGCCGACCGCGCCGTCGTTTGAGCACATTACAACGGCGCCCTCGCTGTTTCCGCTTACGCCGCCTATATTTTTGGTGTTTTCATCGGCTTCGGGGCATATCGTTCCTTTGTTTTTTGAAAGCTTTATTCTTCCTTCGTTATAACCCGCGATACCGCCCGTTTCGTCAATTCCGCTGACAAGCGCGCTGTTCGCGCACGAGTCAATCACACCCGTCATCGCGTTGTATCCCGCTATTCCGCCGACGCGGTTAATTCCGTCTATTTTTCCCTCAAAGGAGCAGTTTACTATTTTCCCCGAATTGCGTCCGGCTATTCCGCCGGCGGAGCTCGCCCGCTCATCGCCGTTTTCTGTTTTGACGTCCGTACGGGAAAGAATTGATTCGGCTCTCTGAAGGAAAATCGACTCGTTAGCGTCCTTGTCGTCCGATATGCTTATCTCGCCCGACACGTTCAAATCCCTTATCTGTCCGTCCTTCGTAACGTTTCCGAAAAGTCCCTTGTCGGAGCCTTCCGCCGTCAGCTTCAGATTTTTTATGCTGTAGCCGCCGCCCTCGAAGACGCCGCAGAAAACCTGCGCGCTTTTTATTTCCTCTCCGTGCAGGTCAATATCGTTCTGAAGCACGAATTTTTTATTTTTTGAATACTCGTCATAAACGCATTTTTCAGTGAAGCTCCTGAAATCGCTTATCGTCGATATTGAAACTGTTTCCTCCGCTTTCACAGCCGGCGGAAGAAAATTAAGCGTCATGATAAACGCGGCGGCAAAAGCCGCTGTTTTACTTCTCTTCATCCCCGCTCGCCTCCTCTATTCGATTCCTCTCCGTTATGTTTTCTCCGCCGCCGGACAGCAGCTTATCGGGATTTCCAAGCTCTACTTTCGCGCTGACGTCGCCCTTGATTACGCCGTAGAACACGCCGTCCACAAAGCCGGACACATTTCCGCGTATGCGCCCGTTCACCGCCATTATACCCGACGTCTCGCGTCTCGCCGCCTTTTCGGCTTCAATCGTTTTTTTCGCGAAGGACGTTCGTTCTATAAACTTATCGCAAAGAAGAATTATCTGCGGCAGCGCCATCATTACTATAACTATCGACAAAAGCGTTCCTCTGCAAAGAACCTTGCCGAGCGCGGAGATTATCGCGTTCGTTGTTATCGCGCCCACAAGAAAGCTCGCGAGCGTCAGTATCGCGCCCGAAGTCAGTATAGTCGGAAACGACTGATTCAGCGCGGTCATAGCCGCGTCCTTTTTATCCATTGTATCTTTAAGCTCAAGATATCTGTTCGTAAACACTATCGCGTAATCTATCGTCGCGCCCATCTGTATGGAGCTTACGACGAGATACGCCAGGAAATACAGCTTCTGCGACATAATTACCGGTACCGAAAAGTTAATCCACACGCTTCCCTGTATCGCCAGAACCAAAATCACAGGAACGCCCGCGCTGCGGAAAGTGAACATAAGTATTAAAAGCAGCGAGAGTATCGTGATTATATTGATTTTGTTGTTGTCCCCGCTGAAGGAATCTTTCAGGTCGCGGCTGTTGACGCTGTCGCTTACAAGAATACAGTCGTCGTAATATTTTTCAACGTCCGCGCGTATATCTTTAAGCATTTGATACGCCTCGCCGCTTTCCGTATCGCAGGTATAAGTAAAGACCATACGCGAATAATTCGCGCTTTCAAGCTGATCCTTCGCGTCGGTAAGAGTATCGTAAAGCTCGTTTATGTCGTCCGCCTGCTCCTTGTCGAGATTAATTATTCCCAAATCCATTTTTTCATGTATGTACAAAAACAAATCGATAATCGGAACCCGATAATCGTTTACATTGCTGAATATCGCGCTGTACTCGTCATGCTCCGCGCCGTACGCCTGAAACAGCAGACAGCACATGTCGTAATCAATATCCATCAGCTTAGACATTTCCCGCGCGTTTATTCTGTCGGTCAGCATGTAATCGTCGTCTATTTCCGTGTTCGCAAGTCCCAGAGCGGAGTTTATGTTCGGATTTTTCTCAACGAGCGATATAACCTTCGCCTCCTTGTCATAGTCGCCCGACGGAACTATGACGGCAAGCTGATGGTCGAGTCCGAATATTTCCCCTATCTTCTTTTTGGCTTCCGAAGATTCCGTGGAAATTTTCATCTGCTCGCTCGCAACGTCGAACGCGTAATCGCTTCTTGACGAAATCACGGCGGACACGGCGATAAGCGCAAAAAACACAAACGGAACAACCTTCCTCAGCTTTATAACGATCCCGCACCACTTCTCAATGCTCGGCACAAACGAGCGGTGCGAGGTTTTATCTATTTTGTCGGAAAATCTCAGCAGCAGTCCCGGCATAATCAGAAACACTGTAAGAATGGAGCATATAATGCCCTTGCACAGCACAAGTCCCATATCCATGCCAATCCTAAGCCGCATAACGATCAGCGCCGCCAGACCGGCGAGCGTTGTAAGGCTTGACGAGCTTATTTCTATAATCGCCTTCGACAGCGCCGAAACAATCGCGTCATACGCGTTTTTTGTCTGTTTTTCCTCCGCAAAGCGGTGCGAGAGAATTATCGAGTAGTCTATCGCCAAAGCGAGCTGAAGAACTACCGCGACGGATTTTGTTATAAACGATATCTCGCCCATAAGATAATTCGTACCCATATTCAGCAGAGCCGCGACGCCGAATACTGCAAGAAATATAGGCACATCCATAAAGCTGCTTGACGTAAAAAGCAGAACCAGAATTATGATTACGAGAGCTATCGCCAGAATCACCATCATTTCCCGGTCAAGCTGCTTCGAGCTGTCGTCGATAGTATCCGAATAGGCGTAATAATCATAGCCTTCAAGCTCTTTTTTTACGTTATCTACAATTTCCAGCTCCCTGTCGAGGTCGCCGCGCACGTCGAGCGTTACCGTAAAAAGCGCCGACGACTGTCTGTAATGGTCGTTATCGTCTTCAAACGCAACCTCCTTTACTCCGTCAACCCTTTCCATTCTGTCCTTGAGCTTTTCGGCGTTTTCCAGCGTTATAGTCGTAACCATAATCGTCTCGGTATCGTATGTAATAAACTCCTCGTCCATAATCGTCAGACCGCGCCTTGTTTCCGTATCGTCCGGAAGATAAGAGCTTATGTCGTTATTGACCCTTACCTTCGGCAAAGCGATAAGGCACAGTATAAGGGCGGCCGCGAAAAGGAAATAAAACGCGCGTCTTTTATCCACAATAAACGCGGCGATTTTTACCATTATATCGCCGTCTTTTTCGTCTTTGTTTTTAACTTTCATGCAATTCATCTCCGGTCAAATTTCATCTTTACATTATAATATTATAATTTCAAACAGTTTGTCCGTCAATAATCATTTTTTTAAACAATTGTATGATTTCCGACATTTATTGTATTTTTATGGATATTTGATTAAATTCCGTCGCTTTTAACAAATCCGTCTTTTTTACCGCGCGGATTTTGGGACGATTTTTCAGCTTCCGACAACGAACGAAGCGAAATATACGTTCGCGGGAACGCCAAAAACGGCGCGCGAAAGCCGTTTAAGTATACGCGCCGGCGCGTAAAAAACCGCAAAACTTGACGAAAAGAGCAATTTGATGTACAATAAATATAATATAACGAAGGAGGAAACTCATCATGGCGGTAAAGGTTCACGAAACGGGATACGGGAAATGGAAAATTCCCGTTATATTGGTTGCTGTAATTGTGGTTTTGGCTCTTGCGGGAACGGGAATACTTTTAAGCGACAGTACCGGAATTGATATAGATACCGACAGCGTAAGCCTGGAAATAACCGAGGGCAGCGGTCCCTCGTCCGTAGCGCGGATGCTCAAGGACAAGGGCGTAATAAAATATCCGCTTCTGTTTAAAATCCAGTCGAAGCTCGGCGGATATGACGGCGGCTTTCAGCCGGGCGCGCTGACCGTTTCGGACGGAATGTCGTACAGTCAGATTCTCGATTTGATTATAACGCCAAACCGCGGATCGGTAAAGGTTGTAATACCGGAGGGCTACGAGGTTAAGCAGATCGCTCAAAAGCTGGATGAAGCGGGACTTGTCGGATGGCAGGATTTTTACGCCGCTCTCAATCCTCAGGATTACGACTACAGATTTCTCAAAGACCTTCCGCAGCGCGACGGCGTTATGGAAGGATATCTGTTCCCCGCGACTTACGAGATACCTTACGGCATGTCGGCGCACGACATAATCGACCTTATGCTGTCGGCGTTCAATAATCAGTTCAAGGACGAATACTACAGCAAGGCGCAGGAAATGGGTATGAGCGTCGATGAGATTGTAACGATGGCTTCAATCATCGAGCGCGAAGCCGGAGACGGCGAAAAGCCGAAGGTTTCGGGAGTTTTCTATAACAGACTAAAATCGAATATGAAGCTCCAGTCCTGCGCTACGGTGCAGTACATATTGGGCGAGAGAAAGCCTGTGCTGTCAATTTCCGACACTCAGATCGACTCTCCGTATAACACTTACAAATACTCCGGTTTTCCCGCGGGACCTATATGCAATCCGGGAATCGAAAGCATTGAAGCGGCGCTCTATCCGGAGCTTACAGACGCGTATTACTTTGTTTTGGGCAAAAACGGAGAGCATATATTTTCAAAGACATACGAAGAACATCTCGCCGCAATGGACAGTTCCGACCCGGCAATGAGCGTGGCTGACACGGCGATAGAAAATCAGGATAATTTAAAGCAGTAAAGCCGAAAGGAAAACACACATGATAGAATATGACAAGGACGCGATTGTACCGCCGTATATAACAAAATATCTGCGTGAAAAAACGGCGCATGACGACGCGTTTCTTCATGAGCTGGAGAAGTACGCCGAAGAAAACAGCGTGCCGATAGTCGAACCGGAAACGGCGAGATTTCTGTCGGTTATGTGCCGCGCGTTAAAGCCTTTAAAAATACTGGAGGTCGGCTGCGCAATCGGCTATTCCTCAATACTCATGGCGCGCGCGGCGAGCGGCGGCTGCATGATTTCCACGCTGGAACGCGACGAAAACATGGCGCGTATCGCGAGAGAAAATATAAAAAAAGCGGGCTTCGCCGAAAAAATATCCGTCATTGAAGCGGACGCGAAGGATTATCTCTCATATATAGACGGCGACGAGGCGTTTGACATAATTTTCCTCGACGGACCGAAGGCGCATTATATCTATATGCTTGACGAGTGCGTGAGACTTCTCAAAAAGGGCGGCGTAATTATCTCCGACAACGTGCTCTACAAGGGCATGACCGCCGACGATAACCACGTTGTAAGGCGCAAAATTACAATTGTAAAGCGCTTGAGACGATATATCGATACGCTTATGAACCACAGCGAGCTTGAAACGGCTATTCTGCCGCTGGGCGACGGGGTTGCAGTATCGGTAAAAATTTAAAAACGTCCGTTGCCGGAAGCGAAAAAGTATCGCCGCGATATTTTTATATAAAATCACAAAAATAAATTGACAAATCGCTGAAAATCCTGTATAATTAATACAATAGAGGAATATTTTACAGAAAGCGGGAGATATATCATGGAACTTTTTCAGGATTTGCCGCGGCAGCGTGTTTTCGATAGCCTCTCCGGATTTATACCGAAAAGTTTTGACGAATACAACAGCGTTATCGGTAAAGCGGCTGCGGATATCGCCGAGCTTTACAATATAACCGAAATAACATACAGGTTTTCTCCTCCGGAGGGAATTTACTACCCGAACATCCGCGAACAAAATATCGTCCTCTTTTCATGTAAAAAACGCGCGGAAGACAAACCGGTTCTTTTTTCGTATCCATTTGAAACCGGCGGTAAAATCGAATTTTCCGTTTATATGAGCGCCGGTTCCGCGCGGGAGGAAATTCGGACTTTGGAAATAATCGTCCGTCAATTTTACTATATACTCAGTCTGCTTGATATGCATCTCTTACATAAAGAATTTTTGCTTACGGACAGCGGCGCGGAAATTCCGAATGTGAACGCTTTTATAGACTTCGGAAATAAGCTTGCTCAGCGGGGCGAAGCCGGCAACTATACCGCGCTCTACTTTAATATTCATAATTTCAGATCCGTCAACAAAACGCTTACATATCCGGAAACAAACAAAATTATAGAACAATATTATCATATCGTCGCCAACGCCGTTACCGTAAAAGAAATGGCGGCTTATTTGGGCGGCGATAATTTTGTCGCGCTTATTCTTAACAGCAATAAGGACTATTTTTTCGATTTAATCCGGAACATGGTTATAAAATACAAAAAAGGCGGGCGGGAGACGGTCTTTTTGTTCGGAGCGACTATCGGCGCGGCAAGCCTGTGCGACGAAAAAGACGCGGGCGAGATTATGATGCGGGCGAACGCGGCGTATCAGTCGGCGCGCGAAAACAGAACGTCGTTCAGCTATTACGACCGCAATACGAGCCTTGAGCTTCTCGAGCGGAAAATTATTCTTTCAAGGTTTCCGAACGCAATAAGAGAAAGAGAATTTTTCGCCGTATATCAGCCGAAGGTCAGCGCGAAAACGCACGCCATTATCGGCGCGGAAGCGCTTGTCCGCTGGAATCACGAGGGCGGATGTATTATGCCCGCGAGCTTTATTCCGGTCTTTGAAAAAGACGGATGCGTTACGGTACTCGACTTTTATATGCTTGAGGAAACGTGCGCATTCCTTAGCAAGCTCCGCTCAAAAGGAATCGAGCTTATTAAAATATCGGTAAATTTCTCGAAGAGACATCTTTCAAACAACAAGCTGGTTGAGGAAATCGTGGAAGTGATAGACCGCTATAAAATTCCTCATGAATATATAGAAATCGAGCTTACGGAGGGCGAGAATTACCATAACAACGCGATTATGAAGGAGGTTGTGGACGATTTGAATTTCCTCGGAATTAAAACCTCCATAGACGATTTCGGAACGGGATATTCCTCCCTTTCCATGCTCAAAAATCTCAGGCTGGACACTCTTAAAATCGACAGGAGCTTTATCCCTCAGAACGAGCCTGACCGCGGCGACAAGAGTTACCTTATGCTCAAGGGAGTGGTCAACCTCGCGAAAAGTCTCGGAGTTACGATTGTCGCCGAAGGCGTTGAAACCGTCGAACAGCTCAGGCTGATTGAAAATATGAACTGCGATATTGTTCAGGGTTATCTTTTTGATAAGCCTCTCACGGAGGATGAGTTTATTGAGAGACTTAAACAGAAGGTTTATATTATTGACGAAAAATAACGCCGGATTTTAGAAAGGCTGCGGTGATAATCATGATAAAAAGTACTTTTGGCTTCGGGACAAACAGCGATAACGCGAGAGAATGCGTTTCACAGGCTGTTAAGGATTTTAAAAATCCGAAGCTTATTCTCTTTTTTTCGGACGAAAAGAATTTTTGCGAATACGCCGAAATTATACACGGAACGTTTCCCGACGCCGTTTGCATGGGATGCTCCGCGTACCGCACATGGAATAATACGCGTACGGGGAAAAACATGCTCAACGCAATCGCGATTGAAGACGGAATAATATGCTCCGCCGACGTAATTGAAAAAGCCGACAGCTTTGCGCTCGGAAGCGCGGACAAGGTCGTCGGCTGTATGAAGAACGCGGGATCGGCGGAAAATACCATATGCGTCGAGTTTACGGTACCGTACAAGCATTCCGAGGAATACGCTCTTATGGCGCTTAACAGCGTTCTTTTAAGAAACGATATTCCCGTTATAGGCGGCACAGCCGCAAACACATGCGCGGATAAATCATCGGACGGAGAAGCGTATGTGTCGCTGAACGGTAAAATTTACACGGAAGGGTGCGTTTTCGCCGTAATACACAGCTTACACGGCTCAATATCGCTCTACCGCGAAAACATTTACGAGCCGCTTACCGGCAAAGAATTCACCGTCACAAAGGCAAACTCTCTTACCAGAACAGTCATGACATACGACAAGCTTCCCGCGGCGAAGATTTACGCGGACGAGCTTAACGTTCCTCAAAGCGATATAAAAAATTATTTTTTTCACTATCCTATGGGGCGGCGCGAAGGAGACGATACGTATGTTACCGCCATTCAGGACGAAGGTTCCAACGGCAGCCTTAAACATCACGCCCGCGTATACGAGGGTACAAAAATGATGGTTATGAAAGAGGGAGATTATAAAAAAATAACGCGCCGGACGATCGATCGGGTAAAAGACAAGACGGAAAATCCCTCTCTTGTACTTATGTTTCACTGTGTCGCGCGGACAATTTTATTTGAAGATAACGGTTATATAGACGAGTATCAGAAGATTCTCTCCGAGGCTTTCCCGAACTTTATCGGCTTCGCGTGTCTCGGCGAACAGCTTGGCACGAAAAATTTCAACCATACCATGATGCTTGCCGTATTTGAATAGGAACGCCGTCCGCCGCGGCATATAAAGAATTGTATACGATCGGCGCGATCCGTTTCACGCCGCCGGTCTGTTACAGGAGCGGCGCGACAAGACGCATAATATAACCTATAATTTTTGTGAAAATATTAAACTTTTTAACGTCCTGAAGCGTGATTTTCCGCGACGCCGAAAGAGTGTCTTTAAAATCGCGCTCTATATCTATTACAGCGGGTACGTCCATCATATACGCGGCGCACTCGTAGTGCAGATAAAGGCTTCGGTAATCATGGTTGATGGTTCCGACGATAGCTCTCCTGCCGTCGCTTATCGACGTCTTGGCGTGAACAAATCCCGGCGTATACTCATAAATTTCAATACCCGCGTTCAAAAGCTCCCTGTAATATGTCCTGGCGAGCCAGAACGCGTATTTTTTATCCGGAATATGCGGCAGTATGATTTTAACGTCGACTCCGCGCTGAGCGGCGTATTTCATGCTTTCATACATCTCGTCGTCTATAACAAGATACGGAGTCATAATATACGCGTATTCGGAAGCGTTGTCAAGATTATGGATATACGCTCTCTTGCCGACGTACACATCGTCGAGAGGCGTGTCGCCGAACGGAATTACAAAGCCGTTCGCCTTAACCGCGCCCGGCTGAGAAGCGCTGATATATCGCCCTCCGTCTTCAATGTTATCGCTGTTTACATTCCACATATCGAGAAACATCGCGGTAAATCCCGCGACAGCGTCTCCGCGCAGCATAAAACCCGTGTCCTTCCAGTGACCGAAGCGCGGCTTTTCGTTTATATACTCATCCGCGATATTTATTCCGCCGCAGAACGCCGCCGAGCCGTCAATCACAACTATTTTCCTGTGGTCGCGGTTATTCTGATGGGTGGAAATAAGCGGAACTATAGGCGAGAATATTCTGCATTTTATACCGTATCTTTCCAAAACCTCGTTATAGCCGCGCGGAAGCGTAGCTATACATCCCATGCCGTCGTACATCAGACGTACTTCAACGCCTTGTTTTACCTTCCTGCGCAGAATTTCAAAAATTTCGCGCCACATTCTGTCCGACGAGTTTATTATAAAAAACTCCATAAAAATGAATTTTTCAGCTTTCTGAAGCTCCTTTTTTAAATCCTCGTACATTTTTTCTCCGATAGGATAATACTGCGCCGACGTATTCGAGTAAGCGGGCGAGCCGCCGTATTTCGACAAATACGCCGCGAATCCGTACTCGGTTTTATCCGCGAGAGCAATGTTTTTCATTACCTCTTCATCCTGCTCGATATACTTTTTGTTTATTTCCTGCGCTCTGAGGTAATCGGCGCGTATATTATGCGAAACCGTACGCGCGCGCGTATACAAATAAAACATCGCGCCGAAAATCGGTATGATGGATATCAGCGTTATCCATGTCATCTTAAACGTCGGCTCTTCGGCGCGGTTAATTTCAATTATTATAAGCACGGCGCTCAGAAGCGTGGTAAACCCCACTATCGCTTTTGAGTAATCGGATATCCATATGAACATCGCGATAAACGTCGCGATCTGCGCCGACAGCATTAAAAACGCAAAAAATTTGTTTGAATAGAGTAATCTTGTAAGCTTCTTCAAATTAATCCTCCGTTTGTTTAAGCGATTTTATATAGGCGAAGGTTTTTTTCTCGCCTTCTTTCTGTAGCATTTTAAGCCAGCTCTCAAGCAGCGCCGCCGTTTTCGGATGCATACTGCTTTTGGCGTTTCCGCGCTCAAAATACTCAATCGGATTATCGTTTGTATATTTATCTCCGAGATATATCTTCCCCGCCGCTACCCGATCGCAGAACATCTCCTTGACGTATCGGAGAGGCATTTCGACAGCCTCCATACGATGAGTTTTCCGGCTGTAATCGGTCCAGTACTCGAAGTGGTGACGGTTTCTGCCCTTATGGTGCATCCACGCCCTTGAGTAACCGTATCTGCGTCTTTCCGCCTCCGTCGGGCTTCTGTCTCCGAGATAAAATTTCGCTCCCGCGAAAAACTCCGTCGGACTGTATTTTGATAAATCATGGCGCAGTCCCTGCCATAGAATTCCGCACTTCATGCAGTGATATATTACCTTATGCCTGTGTCTTGTTATTGTGGAAAAATGCTTTATTAAATGCCACATTCCGCCGTTTCTCTCCTTTGCGAGGCAGTCCGGAAAGCGCCCGAGTCTCATCGGTTCCGCTTTGGAGCGGCGCCGAAAAGCGGGCGCTCTTTTTAAACAAGCAAAATCGCTCGCGCCTCGAGCAATTTTCCATGCCGCAATAAAACCGCCTGTATAATATAATTATACCACGGCGGCGAAAAATTTACAATATCCAAAATAACGCCCGCCACGGTTTTTTAAACGGGTCAAAATTCATACTTCGCGCCCTGATATGCGCCGCGTTTCAGCATCAGCTTATCTATTTCATTAAGCGTTGCAAACTTTTTAAGACTCCACATCGGACCTATCAGGCTGTCGCGCCCGCCGTCTCCGGTAAGACGCTGAATAACTGTTTTCTCGCTGAAAACCTCGAGCTGATTTACAATAGTTTCAACATAATCCTCCATTGTCATCAGCTCAAATTCATTGTTCTCGTACATTTGCGCCAGACGCGTGTTTTTCAATACATGCAGCAAATGAAGCTTTACACAGTGAGGATTTAATTTCGCCACGGCTTTCGCGCTTTCAAGCATCATTTCCTTTGTTTCACCGGGAAGTCCGTTTATCAGATGCACGCATACGTTTATGTTTCTGCCGCGGAGCTTTTCATAACCCTCCAGAAAATCAGCGTACGTATGACAACGGTTTATTTTTCTTCCCGTCTCGTCATGTATTGTCTGTAAACCAAGCTCAACTATAAGATACGTTCTGTCCCTGAGCTCCGACAGATATTCCAGAACGTCGTCCTCAAGGCTGTCCGCCCGTGTGGCTACGCTCAAGCCGACAACGTTCGGCTGCGAAAGCACAGTCTCAAAACGCTCCCTCAAAACGTCCGCGGGAGCGTATGTATTGGTATGCGCCTGAAAGTACGGGATATATTTCGCTTCCTTCCATTTAAGGTGCAGCTTTGCCTTGACCTCCTCAAACTGCGTAAGAATACTGTGGGAAGGGTCTCCGGCAAAATCACCGCTTCCGCCCGAGCAATATACGCATCCGCCGACGCCCTTGCTGCCGTCGATGTTCGGGCAGGTAAATCCTCCGTTCAGCGCGATCTTAAAAACCTTGCAGCCGAATTTATAATGAAGGTGGTAATTCCATGTGTGATATCTTTTATTGTCGTCCGAATATTTGAACTTGTTTTCCATCGTTTATCTTCCCCGCAAAATTACTCTATCACACAGTATACCACTCCGCGAGCCGGTATGTCAATACGCCTTATCGCCGCCCAAAGGTAAGCGTTACGCTTGTACCGGCGCCTCGAGCGCTTTCAAGAGATACCCGCGCGTTATGATACATCGCGCCGTGCTTTACAATAGCAAGTCCCAGACCTGTGCCGCCAACGGCCTTCGAATGGCTTTTATCCACTCTGTAAAACCGTTCAAAAACTCTTGACTGATGTTCCGCGGGAATACCGATTCCCGTATCGCGTACAATAACATACGCTTTTTTATCATCGCCGCCTGCAATGACGTCGACCGTTCCGTTTTCTTTATTATACTTTATCGCGTTATCGCAGAGATTATAAATCATTTCGTCAAGTATTCTTCTTGCGCCGGTTATGCTTGTGTTTTCGCCGGTTACATTAACCGTAACGTTTTTCCTCGCCGCTTCGCTCTCCAGACGCCGCGCAATCTCCCTTGAGAGCTCATACAAATCAACGGTTTCATTTTCGGGAACAACGCTTTTTTCATCAAGCTCCGAAAGCTTTATAATATCATTTACCAGAGAAATCAGTCTTTGCGCTTCGTCATAAATAGATTTTGAAAAGTCCGCGGCTGTTTCTTCCGTAACGCTTCCGTCCTTCATAAGCTCGGCAAAGCCTGAGATAGATGTGAGCGGCGTCTTCAGCTCATGCGACACATTCGCCGTAAACTCGCGGCGCATTTCCTCGCGCTTCTCCATCTCGGTAACGTCGATAATTATAATAACCGCGCCTATAACGTTTCCGCTTTCAAACACAGGATTTGCAATCAGGCTGTACGCCCTGCCGTTTTGTTTCATTATGCTTTGAGCCTTTTCTCCGGACAATGATTTTGTTACGGCGTCTCTGAACTCTTTAGCGCGGCAAAGGGCAAGCGCGCTGTCCGACGCCGGATTTTCAATTCCGAGCAGTTTCAGCGCCGCGCCGTTGCGCGTAAGAATATGGGCGTCTTTATCAATAACCAAAAAACCCTCGTTCATATTTTCGGTAATCAGATTAAATTCGTTTTGTCTTTTTTTCGCGTCCGCAAGCTGCGCGCGGATAGTCCGTTTCTGCTCGGATATTTTTCCGAGCAGAGGCGTTAATTCCTCGTATGTATCGTTGTTTTCGGGGCGCTCCAAATCAAGCGAGTTGATTGGCCGTATAATCGTTTTCGACACTCTTGACGAAAGTATCGCGGTCAAAATAAGGGCGATAATGAAAATAACAAGCAGCGGCTGAACAAGGCTCAGTAATATGGAAACAACAGTATACTGATTTGTCGAAACTCTTAATATGCTGTTATCGGAAAGCCGCAGAGCGTAATAAACCGTTTTTTCGGTCAGCGTTTTGGAATATCTGACGCTCATACCGCGTCCCGTTTTCATCGCCTGTACTATCTCTTCACGCTGCGCGTGATTATCAAGCCCGTCAGTCTCTGTCCGGCTGTCAAAAACAACGCTTCCGTTTTCATCTATCAGAGTTACCCGGTTTCCGTTATCAAATCCGTTAAAAAAATCTATTCCTTCATTTTCAACGGCGTGCGCGAGATAGCCGGCTTCATTCGAAAGCTCGGTCTGAAGCTGCTTCTCAAAGAAATCAAACAAAATCCCCATAATGAGAACAATGGCGCACGCCAGCACAAGAAAAGACGTAAAAAAAGACGAGCGAAAAATTTTTTTATTCATTCTTTCCACCGCCTGTCTTATAGCCTATTCCCTTGACCGTCTGTATCAAACCGCCGGCGGAGCCGAGCTTTACCCTCAGCTTTCTTATATGCACGTCAAGCGTTCTCGACTCCGTATAAAATTCACCCCATACCTTTTCGAGAAGCGTCGCGCGGTTTACAACGTTTCCTTCCGCCTCCAGTAAAGCCATAAGCAGTAAATATTCCTTATGCGACAGCTCCGCCGGTTCGCCGGATACCTCGATAATGTGTTTGGACGGGTCTACGTATAAATCTCCCATTCTGTAGGTTTTGCCGTTCTTTGTTTTGTCAAATCTTCTGAGCACGGCTCTCACTCTTGCCGTAAGCTCGGTCATTCCGAACGGCTTCGCTATATAGTCATCCGCGCCCATATCAAGTCCCGTAACCTTATCAAACTCGCTTCCCTTTGCCGTAAGCATAATAACCGGAATATCCGCTGTTTCAATGTTTTGTTTTAATTTTTTTAATACCGATAATCCGTCCTCGCCGGGAAGCATAATATCGAGCAGTATTAAATCCGGCGCGCGAACGCTTAATTCCTCCCAAAACATTTTCGGCTCCGGAAAATCCTTTACCTTAAAATTTTCTCTCCCGAGCGCGTAGCTTACAAGCTTCCTGATATTCTCGTCGTCTTCAACAAAGTAAATCATTGCGCCACCTCCCGACGTCATATTTATTATAACTTTAATCCGCGTTATTTTCAATAGTTTTAGCGTGTTTTCCCGTGATGGAATATATGACCCATTCGGCAATATTTTCCGCGTGGTCGCCGATGCGCTCAAAATATTTCGCTATCATAAGCAAATCAATAAGAGCCTCCGCGCCGCCGCGTTTTCCGGCAATGGCGGCTATTACCTCTTTTTTAACCTTATCAAACAGACAATCCACCGTATTATCCCGCTCTATTACCGAATTTGCGAGCGACGCGTCCTTTTTCACAAACGACTCCACGCTTCCCGTAACCATTTTTATCGTCTCCTTCGCCATATCTGTTATATGCGTTTCGCTTTCCATACCGCTCTTTGTTACATACGGAGATATTTCAGCTATAACGGACGCCTGGTCTCCTATACGCTCCATATCGGAAATCATTCTAAGCGCGGAAGAAATAACGCGCAAATCCGTAGCGACGGGCTGCTGACGCAAAAGAAGCTTTACGCACAGATTTTCTATATCGCGCTCCTTCCGGTCTATCTGTCTGTCCGCGTCAGTGCATATCGCTTTGACGTCGTCATCGCCGTCCGTAAGATATTTTACCGCGCCCGCTATCGCTTCCTCGCAAAGCGCTCCCATTGTTATAAGCTCGTTGTTTAACTGATTTAACTGTTCATCGAACCGGTTCCTCATAATCAGACTCCTTCCTTTAACCGAATCTTCCGGTGATATAATCCTCCGTTCTCTTATCCGCGGGCGCGGAGAACATTTTTTCCGTATCGGAAAACTCAATCGCTTCACCCAGCAGGAAAAACGCCGTTTTATCGGCGATACGAGCCGCCTGTTGCATATTGTGCGTCACGATAACTATAGTGTATTTATCGCATAGCTCCATCGCCAAATCCTCGATTTTTGAGGTTGATATAGGGTCGAGCGCGGAAGTCGGCTCATCCATAAGCAAAATTTCCGGCTCAACCGCCAGAGCGCGCGCTATACAAAGACGCTGCTGCTGGCCGCCGCTCATTGAGAGCGCGCTTTTTTTCAGCCTGTTTTTACATTCGCTCCATATTGCCGCCTGCGTAAGCGAGCGTTCTACTATTTCATCAAGTCTGACTCTTGATTTAATTCCGTGTATTCTCGGTCCGTAGGCAATATTATCGTAAATGCTCATCGGGAAAGGATTCGGCTTTTGGAACACCATACCAACACGCTTACGTAAGATATTTACGTCAATATCTCTGTAAATATCAACGCCGTCAAGCAGTATATCGCCCTCGATTTTACAGCCCTCGACAAGGTCGT